>WTGY01000122.1 GCA_011523365.1 Caldilineaceae bacterium | reverse complement strand
GCAACGCCCCCTCTCCTACAACATGCCTGGTCGACCGGGTGTCGATATTGGTGACGGGTGCCTAATCGATGGGGTCTAGCCAGACCACGTCCCGCCAGTCCCATCCGATCGCCGCAGGTGCCGGCCTTGTGCCTGCCCTCGCACCTTCACCAACTGACGGACTCTACTGTGCAGCCAGGCCAAGCGCCTGCACTGCGTCTCGCCAAGAGTCGGTAAACGATTCCAGCCACCGCTGGCACTGATTTTCCGCCAGACTGTTCCCACCCCAAATCAGGGATGCACCCAGGCAAATGCTCTGCAAGAAATTGAGGCAAGACCTGCCTTGAAACCGCAGAGAAATCTGTGGCGCCGCGGCGAACAGTTGCTGACCCGACTTATCAAAAAAGTTGCCAGATTCACATGGCTAAGGCGGTCGCGGGTTTAACCTGGTCCTCTTCAGATTCTTGCAAAAGTCTTTCCTCCAGCCTCAGGCTAATCACCTTGCTCACTCCGTCATCTCCCATCGTAATCCCATAAATGCTATTGGCGATTTCAAGTGTTCGCCGGTTGTGGGTGATGACTATGAACTGTGTCCGTGCGCACAGCAGACCAAGTGCGGATCGTAGACGGTCCACGTTGGCCTCGTCAAGCGTTGCATCTACCTCGTCGAGTACGCAGAACGGGGTCGGGCTGACACGGAGGATTGCGAAAATGAGTGCGCAGGCGGTCAGAGAGCGTTCGCCGCCTGAAAGGAGGTCCAGACTCTGCGTTCGCTTTCCGGGGAGGCGGGCGAAGATTTCGACACCTGTATTGAGAATGTCGGCCGGATCGGTCATCGAGAGCTGTGCTGTGCCTCCCTGGAGAAGCAGTTTGAAGAAGCTAACGAATTCTGTTGAGACTGCGTCAAAGGTGCGGCGCAGTTCACCTTCCATCCGCTTATCCAATTCGCTGATGACACTTTCCAGGTCACGAGCGGCCCGCTCAAGATCATCGGACTGGCTCTGAAGAAACGAATAGCGTGTGGAAACTTCCTCGTACTCTTTGGGCGCCTCCGGGTTGACATTGTTCAAGCGTCGGATACGTGCGCGATTCTCCTTGACGTCATCCTTCAACCCGGCTGGCAAATCCTGGACGACGGGCAACCGAGCAACAAGCGCCTGCAGTGGAAGAGGTGGTTGGTAGGCAACTCCGACAACTTCCTCCATCTCTGCGAGACCGAAGTCCTGGCGGATTTCGCGACGAAGATTCTCGAGGCGATCTTCAGTTCGCTGCAATTCGAGGCGAGAGGCATTCCAGTCTGATTCGGACTGCAGGACAAGCTGCTGGTGAGTTCGTTCTTCTTCCTCGGCGCGAGCCAGATCCCTGTCCAACTGCCTGAGTTCAGATTCAATCTCTGCGGTCGTCCGCTGATGCGCATCGCTTTCTGCCTGAAGCTCTCTTTCCTCGGCAGATGCTTGTTCAATCTTACAACGCAACCCTTCTGCTACCTGGTCCAGCTCTGACTGCCTTACGTTCTTGGAGCGAATCTGGCCGTCGATCTGCATGAGAGTGCGGCTTTGCTCTGTTTCCAGTGCCCGTCGATTACCCAGGTTCTCCTCGGCGGCTGCAGCCTCTGCTCGCAGGTCCGCCAGCCGGCGAAGCATTCCATCTTGGCTGGTTTGGGCTTCTTGTTCTGACAGCTCTGCTCTCTTGCGGGCTTCAGCCAAAGAGTGGTCGGAGTCGGTCAGGGCCGCGTTGATCCGCTCTTCCTGCGAACCCAGGCCGGCCAGTTCGGCACTTACCTGATCGAGCATCTGCATCTGCCATGCCGCTTCCTGCGCGGCCTGGCCGGCGTATAACCTGGCCCGTTCCAACTCGACCCGCCGCCTCTGTCCTTCACGAATCAGTCGCTTCAGGTCTCTTTCGAGCTGCGCCCTCTTTCGAGTACTCTCCTCCACCGCTCTTCGAGTCGCCTTCGCCTTCCGCATGGCCCTCTCAGACTGTGCCTTTGCGCGATCCAGTTCTGCGGGCAGTTCGCGAGCTTCCCTTTCCCAGGCCAGGGCAGACCTTTGCTGCCGACGGCCGTCATTCCCGCCGGTGACTGCACCGCCGGGACGGATGATCTCACCTCCCAGAGTAACTACGGTAGGCAATGCAGTTCTATTGGAATAAGCTCCTCGAGGGCGTCTGCCGTTACTCGAATTTCCCGAAAGCTCATCAAGGGCATGGCGTGCGGCAGCCAGATCATGGGCAATCCAGACTCGCTGTAGGAGATGATCGATTGCCGGGGCAACTTCGGAGTCGAAGCGGACGGACCTGGCAGCGTTGCCGAGAATGCCGTTTGATGTGGGCGCCGGAATCGGGCCTCCTGACCGCAGACGGTCCAGTGGAAGAATCGTTGCCCGTCCGGCGCCTGCGCTTTTCAGGAATTCAATGGCGCCCTGTGCGTCCTGCCAGGTTTCCGCGATTACGTTCTGCAGGGCGGCTCCCAGCGCGACCTCGATGGCTCGCTCCAACCGGTCCGGTACTTGAATTCGTGATGCAACGGTGCCGAGGATTCCGTTCAATCGTCCCTGCTGTGACGCCTGCAGAATGGAGCGAACAGCGCCGGCATAGACTCTTCCGTCGCTGCGGGCCGGCTGCAGCAGGTCGAGTCGGGTCTGAAGTCTCTCGACTTCACGCTGTTCCCGGTTCCACGCCGCTTCCTCGGCGTGAAGCGCGTCCATTACTACTTCTATGGCGTCATCCAGGACGTCGATCTGGGCTTGAACATCGCCAATTTCGGTATTGCGTTCTACGCTTTCAGCCTCCAACGCCGTCAAGGCGGCCGAGGCCTTTTGGGACGCATCGTAGCGCTGTTCGGCTTCCGCCTGGCTCCGGTCTAAGCTGGCCTTCAGGTCTGTGCGTCTTTCAAGAAGCTGTTCCATCCGGCTACGCAGACCGGCGTTGCGTTCTTCCAGGCTGCGAAGACCTGCAAACTCCTCGCGCCAGCGTTTCTGGGCGGTTCTCTGCTTTTTTTCCTTTTCGGCCAGTTGAAACTGGAGCCGGTCGAGACTTTGCCGACTGTTGTTACAACGCTCTTGGGCAAGCTCGATTTCGGCCAAAAGAGCATCCAACCTTTGTTGCACGGCCTCTCTTTCTGACTGCATCCGGCAGCATTCGTCTCTGAGATCGGCCTGACGGACGACCACCTGATTCAGCCGCTCCTGGGAGACGGCAAGGCGGCGTATCACTTCGGCGGCGCGGCGGTGGCGAGTTTCGCTACTCTGAATGCGCTGACTCTGAAGGGCACGCATCCTTGTCTGTCGGAGACGAAGCTGGTCGAGTCCGGAATGAACTTCGTCCAGGCGTTCCCTGCGAACCTGGGTGGCGCTCCGGTCGCGCTCCGCCCTTTTCCGGGCGTCGGAGAGGTCTCCAAGCGTGCGATGCCACTGATAGCCGTACCAGACGTGCAGCAAATCCTTCAAGTCAGTCTCAACCTGAAGCCTTTCGAGGGCCCGTTCTGCCTGGCGCTTTAGGCTGGTCAGACGGGGGGAAAGCTCGGCCATAATGTCGCGGACGCGGTCGAGGTTCAGTTGTGTCGCCTCCAACCGGCGCATCGCAGCAGACCGCTTCTGCTGATAGCCTGTAATGCCCGCGGCCTCCTCGAAGAGTACACGTCTTTCTTCCGGTCTCAAGCTGAGCGCACGGTCGATCAGGCCCTGGCCGATGACTGCATAAGCGCGCTTTCCCAACCCGCTGGGACCCAGCAGCTGCGTAATGTCCTGCAGACGAACCTTTTGCCCGTTTAGCAGGTATTCGTTGTCGCCGTCGCGGTAAGCACGTCGCGTGATTTCAACTTCGCTGAAATCAATGTTGAGGTCGCCGCCTTCATTGTCCAAGACGATGCTTACGGCCGCCATCCCCTGCCTGGGTCTCTTGTCACTTCCCGAGAATATGACGTCGACCGTCTTCTTCGAGCGCAAAAGACCAAAGCTCTGTTCGCCCAAACACCAACGGATAGCATCGGCTACATTGCTCTTGCCACACCCGTTTGGACCAACGATGGCAGTTACACCCGATCCGAAGGCGAATTCAGTCTGCTGAGCAAAGGTTTTGAAGCCCTTTAAGGTTACACGTTTTATTTGCAGCATTTCAATACTAGGCGGACAAAGTCAGTTCGCCGTGAACCGGCAGAATGCTTCGCCCATCGTTTTGTGAATGGCTCTGCAGTCCTACTACAAGGCGGGGCAGCACACTGGGGGAAGAGACCAGCAGAATGCAGTGAGGATCGTCAAACGTGGAACGGTGGCGTGTTCCAAATGTTAGTGGCAAATCCAGAATCGTCCCGGCCCCAAGGCCTCGTATCGTACCTGGCGGACCACTTTCCTATCAACAGACCCCGGACTCAGGGTGCCCACAGTGAACGCCACAGGCCCGGGAGGGCGAATTCCAATACCAGTCCAATCACAATCAATATAGCAGATGCGGTAGCCAGGCGGCGTTGCCTGGATAAATAATGGGCCGGATTCCATTTGTTGGTCAGAAGGGGCTGGGCGAGCAAGATGATGAGTCCTGCGTATCCGGCCAAGGTAGCCATCCTCCAAGGCATCAACCCAAGAAGCAGCACGGACGGCCCTTCCAGCGCCAGGCGGCCGACCCCAAAGCCAAACTGATTCACGGCCCGCACTAAGAACCAAAGGCCCACCAGTCCGGCCGATAGCAGGCTGCCCAGTAGAACGCCTAAAAATTCCACCAGGCGCGAGAGTGGGCTTTGAAGAATGGAGCCCGGGAGATTGAGTCCTGTCGCGGACCACTCGAGAAGAGCACGGTGATAGGCGAATCCATCGTGGATTGCTCGCTCAAATACGAGTGGCAAGAGTGCCGACCCTACGATCATGACGAAGAGTTGCAGGAACAGCCAGGAGGATAATACAACGATGGCAGTTGCGATCCTGCCTCTTCGAAGTGGAATGGACAGGAACAGTGTTATGGCCACCGTCTGTGCGATGGGCAGAAAGTTCGGCTGTCCGAGGGCGGCGGGCAAAGCTGTTGTGAGCAAGGCGAAGAATCCAAACGTAACAAAATAGATGGGATCCTTCACCAGGTCGTAATTCCGCGCTTTGGGTGAGCCATTTGGCGCGGCTTGAACAGAGTCTCGCATAGATCGATTATAGCACCCGATGGCGACGAAGTACGAAATCGAGCAAAATGGGCTTAGCAAGCCAGTCCATAGCATGGATCGCCGGCGCGTCGATAGCTCTCGACGAGTTCAACAGGGCTGCAACAGGCGCCAGAAACAGAAAGGCTCAGAGAGTCAAGCCAAGTTTGGAAGCCAAAATGCTCTGTTTGGGCAGCAAACAAGGACAACGCAACGGGGACGGTTGGAGAATGCCTTGACTAGTACCCTGTTACTGGTTGCAGCCTCAGGCAGATCCTGATCCGGAGAGCTGAAAGGCGCAACTGTTCAAAGGGCGACATGCTCACTCTGGATTAGCGGACATCAGCCGCGTTGCCGCCTACCTGTGGTATACTGCGCAAATGGACAAGAATGTGCTCAAAAGGTCCTGCAAGGCGTGCCTGGAGTACTGACTATCATCACTGAATTCAGGATGCGTTAACTGTGCCTTGCCCCGGCATCCATCGGTCCGGTAGGCCAAAGACTCAAGGAGAGTTCGGGCCGATTGAAGGCGTTAAGAATGTGGCGGCGGTGGTGGCGGCTGCTGGGTTCAGCAGCAGGATGGGACGCTTCAAGCCACTGCTGCCCTGGAGATTCGGGACGGTCATTGAGTCTGTTGCGGCGGCGCTGGCAGGCGGAGGCGCCTCTCCGGTTTATGTTGTGACAGGACACCGGGCGGAGGCAATCGCCGATCAGTTGAAAGGTAGCCCGGCCGAGGCTGTTTTCAATGCCGACTACCGCCAGGACGAAATGTTGCGATCCTACCAGGTAGGAGTCGAGGCTCTGTGTCGGGCCGATGTACAGGTCTGCGGGGCGCTGCTGGCGCTGGGCGACCAGCCGCACATTCCGCAGAACGTGATCCGGCAGATCATCGGCAGAGTGCATGTGGAGCCAGAGGCCGTTGTCGTCCCAAGCTACATGCGGCGCCGCGGACATCCTGTCTATGTGCCCCAATGGGCCTTTTCCGAGCTACTGGGACTAACTGAAAGTAAGTCGCTTCGGGATCTCTTGGATTCGCTCGCTGAAGAGATCGTTTACGAAACAGTCGACAGCGACTGCATCAGGCGGGACATGGACACACCGGCCGAATACCAGTCGCTGCGCGCCGAATTTGAGTGGGTAGACTGATAAGAAAGACTCGGGAGCTTGTCACCCAACCCCGGTGACCCCCAATTGCGCACCGGCTATGGAGCTGTGGCTCAGAGGCCGACGTCGGATATCTGGAGTAGGCGCCAATCGTTCTCAGTGCCCTGCATCCGCGGGGTGGCCGGAAGGGAGGGCATAGAGTTGTCTGCTACACTGTACCACTATCTGAAAGAGATGCTGGAGGAGGAGCAAGCCGTTGCCGTGGCAACGATCGTCGACGTCAAGGGTTCAGTTCCCAGAGAAGTGGGGGCGAAGATGGTCATTCACCCGCTAGGCCGACATGTCGGAACGGTAGGCGGAGGTTGCGGTGAGGCGGATGTGATTCGGGCCGGGCTGGATGTCATCCATGACGGGATACCCCGCACCGTTCACGTCGACCTGACCGAAGACATTTCCATGAACAGCCTCGGCGTCTGCGGCGGCGTGATGGACGTGTTCGTGGAGCGCTGGGAAGGCGTGGGCGACGAAGACGCTTCACATGGCGCAGCTTGATCTACTTCGGTTGCAGACCCGCAATCAAATCAAATGTTGAGACTCATTCGGGCCGGCTATCTCCCTCCCCATCCGGACCAGGGGCCGGAATGCGACTGTGCAGAAGCACGGGTTGTGACTTTCCTCGTACTCGCAGGTTGACCATTTCAACGGCCAGCGAGAAAGCCATGGCGAAATAGGCGTAGTTCTTCAGATGAAGCTCCTCAACCCTTTCGTGGAGCCAACCTTCCAAGACAAGCATAAAACCGATTAGAATCAGGAAGGCCAGCGCCAGGATCTTCATCGTTGGATGGCGTTCGACATAGGCTGCGATTGGGCCGGCAAAAAGCAACATCACAGCAGCGGCTACGAGTATGGCGGGAACCATAACCCAGAGGTTTCCTGAGATTCCCACGGCCGTAATGACCGAGTCAAGCGAAAAGACGATGTCGATGAGGATGATCTGGGTGATGACGGAAACGAATGTTGCAGTCACCTGGGTATTACGGTCATGGCCTGCGGATTCAAGTTTCTCGTGGATTTCGTAGGTGCTCTTGCCTATCAGGAAGAGGCCGCCGATCAGGAGTATCAGGTCGCGGCCGGATACGTCATGTTGGAACACAGTGAACAGCGGGTAGGTCAACCTCATGATCCAGGCTATGCTGAATAGAAGCGCGATGCGTGCAAGCACGGCAAGCCCGATTCCGGTGGAGCGCGCTCTTGCTTGCTGGCTTGGGGGCAACTTCCCGCTCAGGATAGCGATAAAAATGACATTGTCGATCCCGAGGACGATTTCAAGGATGACGAGTGTCAGCAGAGCAACAAGATTCTCAGCCTGAAAGAGTTCAGTCATTGCGCGTCTGACTCCTTGCCCTGCCGGCAATCGGCAATTCTATGGGATGCTTGAGTAGGGCGAAACTGTAGCGGGGCATGTTACGGATTCTAGCATCTGGGGCGAGACGTGTCTAGTCGAACAGTTTCTGCCGATTCGATTTGCGCACGTTTGTAAGAAAAACGAGTCCGGCCGGCGGGCGGTCATATTTCATAGGAATTCACAAGGAAAATATGCAAGAAAGACTGCTCAAGACGCTACTGGATGCGATAGAGAAAAGAGAGGCTGTTGCGCTTGTAACGGTCACCGCGGGCGACGGCGTCTATGGGCAGGCAGTAGGCAAGAATGCGGTAATCTGGCCTGAACCGGAAAGGCGCCTTTTAGGCGAGTTGGGCCTGGGGGACCAGCTGAAGATCGTGATGCGTGATGCCCGCCTGGCAATCGCCCGAAAGAGGCACCAGCACTATCACTACGAGGAGGAGACGGGACGTTTCTCGGTATTTGTGGAAGTCCAGGCCCGGCCCCCCCATCTGATCATTGCCGGAGCAGGCCATATCGCTATTCCACTGGCCTCGATCGCCAAGACGTGCGACTTCTTGGTTACGGTGATTGACGATCGCCCTCAATACGCCCATGAATCCCGGTTTCCCAGTGCAGACCGTGTCGTTGCAGGACCATTCAGGCCAACACTCGTAAAACTTCGCCAGGACAAGGAGGCGTTTGACAGCGACACCTACATCGTCCTGGTAACGCGAGGACACCAACATGACATCGACTGTCTGTTGGAAGTGTTGGATGACCCGGTTGCTTACCTGGGAATGATCGGAAGCCAACGGCGCATACGAGCAGTCTTTGAGCTGCTGGAGAAGGAGCAGATGATTCCGGCGTCGAAGTTCGATCGTGTCAAAGCGCCAATTGGCATCGACATCGGGGCAATCACACCGGCCGAAATTGCGGTCTGCATTATGGCGGAGATCATCTGTATCCTGCGGGAAGGGCCGCTTCCCGGCTTGAGCGAACAGATTCAACAGGATCGAATCGAACGAAGGAATCGGGCGAAAGAGAGATTGACTGACCTCAGAAGCAAGCGGACCCAGACAGGCCGGTGATCGAGAGAGGATTCTGATTGTACTGTAGAAGGACGGGCGGAACAGATGGAAGGTTTTGTTGACCTCCACTCATACAATAGAAGGGCCTGGGATAAGGCGGTCGAGCGCAAGAGCAGATGGACGGTACCGGTCAGCAGCGATACGGTGGCTGCGGCACGACGTGGAAGCTGGGAGATCGTTCTCACGCCGACGAAGCCTGTGCCGCGTAAGTGGTTTCCCGATTTCAGGAGTGCGGAGATTTTGTGTTTGGCTTCCGGGGGCGGTCAACAAGGGCCAGTACTGGCTGCTGCCGGAGAGAGCGCCGGCGCGCGGGTCACGGTATTTGACGTCTCGCCCCGGCAGCTGGCGCAGGACCGTCTCGTGGCGGAACGCGATGGTCTGGGCCTTGAGACGGTTGAAGGAGACATGCGAGACCTGGGCGCGTTTTCAGACGGAAAGTTTGACCTGATCGTTCATCCCTGTTCGAACCTGTTCGTACCCGACGTGCGACCGGTATGGCGTGAGTGCGCCCGCGTGCTGAAGCGGGGTGGCGTTCTTCTGGCGGGCTTTGTCAACCCTGTCCTTTACCTGTTTGACCAGAGAAAGATTGACGAGGGCATCCTGGAGATTCGACACGAACTTCCTTATTCGGACCTCGCGAGCATTACAAAGTCGGAGAGAGATGCCTATGTTCGGGCCGGTGAGGCCATGGAGTTCGGGCATACACTCACAGACCAGATTGGCGGTCAACTCGATGCCGGGTTCGTAGTCACCGGCTTCTACGAGGACCGGTGGGAAGGTCAACCACCGGCTGAATATACGGACACTTATATAGGCTCGCGGGCCTTGAATTTCCATCATTTACAGTAAAGATTAGTTGCGTTTTTTGCGGTTTCGGAAGGCTGGATTACAATTTAACCAACTGTATATGGTACAGTTCACCTGGATCGCAAACCGATTCTGGCCATATGGTGGCCGGACTCCTGCGATGAGGTAGCGGAAAAAGGTTTTTGTAGTTTGAAAAGGAGCATCAAAACATGGCGTATGCGCACACGAACTCCAAGGGCAGAACGTACTATCTGCATTCAAAGGAAACTACGTTGCGTAACGGTCGACAACAGACCCTGTACTTCTTCGCCAAGGAAGAGAAGGAGGGCTCGCTGGAGGCAGTTCCGGATGGTTACGAGGTTTCCGAGAGCAAGAACGGCCTACCGGTCCTGAAGCGCTCAAAATAGATATGAAGACTGTTCCCCTGCAGCAGCGATGCTGGAGGATGCGCAGACCCTGATTGATGGACTTCGACCTCACACTTGAAGAAAAAATAGACAGGACTCCACCGCCTCTGCGGGAGATCATCGAAGATTTCCGCAGTATGGAACCGCGGGAGCGGCTGGAGTCTCTCCTCGATTTCGCAGTGAACATGCCGGACCTTCCCGGATTCCTTCACGACGCCCGCGATCAAATGGAGCAGGTCCACGAATGTCAGACACCGATATTCGTGTTTGCCGACATTGTAGATGCCGGTGTGCACGTATATATCGACGTACCAAGAGAGTCGCCTACGGTTCGGGGATACGCCGCAATCGTACAGGAAGGCCTGGAGCGGGCGGCGCCGGACTGCGTGTTGCAAACCCCGGACGACATTCACTACCTTCTTGGCCTGCACGAGGCAATCTCGCCACAGCGAATCCGCGGCCTGCACGTCCTCATGGCCTACCTGAAGAGGCAAGTTACAGCCAGAATGGCCAAAAGTGAATAATGCGCTGACCGACGTTCCGGGCATTCTGGTCGGCCATTGGTCGGATCCTGAACACGGAACCGGCTGTACGGTCGTGTTGACTCCTGAAGGAAGTTGCTGCGGAGTCGACGTGCGCGGGTCGGCCCCGGGAACGCGGGAAACCGCTCTACTTGACCCTGTGAACCGTGTGGACCGCGTACACGGCGTGCTTCTTAGCGGAGGCTCTGCCTACGGGCTGGGGGCGGCGCACGGCGTCGTCAAGTGGCTGGCAGATAAGGGCTTTGGCTGGTACACGCCGGCCGCATCGGTGCCGATTGTGCCTGCCGCGATTCTGTACGACTTGGGGTTGGGAGGCTCGACAAAATATCCCACCCAGGAGGACGCATTTGCCGCCTGCGAGGCGGCCACCGCTGAGGACACGAGCCGCGGATCAGTCGGAGCCGGGATCGGCTGTACCGTGGGAAAACTGTTCGGATTCGATCGATGTACGCGGGGCGGGCTGGGCCAGGCCTCTGCAACGTTGCCTGGCGGCGTTGTTGTTTCGGCATTGGTCGCAGTCAACGCGGTTGGAGACGTCGTGGACCCAATGAGGGCTCATCAGGTGGCGGGGGCCCGGGATTCGAAAAGCGGAGAACTGGTAGACAGCCTTGCCGAAGCCGCCGCGTCAGAGGACTGGGTTTTCTTCAGATCGTCCGAGCCAACCTCCTCTGCGTCTTCGGATTCGCCGGACGAATCGGCGTCAGAGAGCTCTGGCCCGGTCCCGGACAACACGACAATTGGTGTTGTCGCCACAAATCTCAGTCTCTCCAAGCCGGCAGTGACCAAGTTGGCGCAGATGGGGCAGACGGGAGTCAGCCGAACGACCCGGCCCGCACATACTCTCTATGACGGCGACTGCCTGTTTGCACTGGCAACAGGCGGGCTCGATGTGCAGATAGACTTGAACCTGGTCGGTGCAGTTGCCGCAGAGGTCGTCGCGTCTGCGGTTCTTGACGGCGTACGCAATGCGACCTCGGCTTACGGCGTGCCCGCCGCCTCAGAGTTGACCCCGCGGCGGCTCATCACTTAACATCCTCACTCTTCCGCACGGCTCGTCCGATTCAACCATCTTCCAGGACGGGTCCGTCCAGGCAAAGTACGTTGCCATTCAACTCGCAGGAGCCGCAGATCCCTACCGCGCAGCGCATGTAGGCTTCCCACGAAAGCTGGCGCAGGAGACCGTGCTTCTTCCCTATGCCGTCGACGGCGGCAAGCATGCCGTGCGGTCCGCAAGCGCACAGTAGATCGGTCGCGCCTGAAGTCAGCAGGTATGCCAGAAGATCGGTGACGCGCCCTTTGGATCCGGAAGTCCCGTCCTCAGTACATGTAAGCACCTCTAACGCGCCTGCCTTCCATTCACCTTCCTTCTGCAAGGCATTGAATCGATCCACGTACAGGAGGTCGGTGGCAGTACCGGCGCCGACGATGACGGTCAGCGCGTCCAACTGCCGGCTCCACGCCTTCGCCAGCCAGAGAAGTGGGGCCACGCCGTAACCTCCTCCAACGAAGCAGGCTCGCCGTCCGAATTTCGGAAGACGAAAACCCTGTCCGAACGGCCCTCGAATCCACAGAGAGTCGCCGGGACCCATCGCATGCAACAGGTTGGTGAATGGGCCGACCGCGGTGACCATCAGGGTTACCGGGTCGGCTGCGACCAGAGAAAAGGGCTTCTCATCGAAGCGAGGCAGCCAGGCCATTACAAACTGCCCTGGCACAGCATTCAGTCTGAGGTCGAGGGTGAAGGTCTTGGTGCGGTAGTTATCGTCCTCAACGGTGAGGATCGGGTAAGGGGCGGGAAGGCTCAGGGAGGCGAGTTGCGCGGGCCCTTCAGGTAGAGAATTCATCTTTGCACCATGAGGGCGCGGCGTGCTTACCCTTCTTCAGGCCCGCTTCAAAATGACGACAGGGATTACTCGCTCGGTCTTGGCCTGATAGTCATTGTACTGGGGCCAGATCTCCGCCATCATGTTCCACAGGGGCGGTTTCTCCTCCGGCGAGGCGGTGTGGGCCGTTGCGTCGAAGACTTCGGCACCGACCCGCAACGTAACGGACGGCGCTTCGACCAGATTGAGATACCAGGAGGGATGATGTGTGGCGCCGCCGCGGGAGGCGACGATCACGTAGGTTTCCTCGCCTTCAACTTTGCCATAAATGAGCGGAGTTGTGCGGGCCTTGCCGCTGCGCCGCCCTGTTGTCGTCAGCAGCAAAGTGGGGACGCCGTTCCAGATGTGGCCGTCCTCACCGTCAGATTCAAGATAGCGGTCAAGGTGTTCCTTTACCCAGTCCGGTACTTCTCGTTCGGCCATATCAATTCTCTCCTCAATCTGGGGCCCAATCTGAGCCGTCGCTCCTTTCGTTTCAGTCTACCACAGTGCAGAATGATCCGCATGACCTGGCCACTTTGGTGTGCATCCCAAAACGGGGATGAACAGTGGCAAATCTCTGGAACAAACCAAGCCGCGGTCAGTTCCCATTCCAGTAACCGTCAAAATAAGCGCCGTCTCTGACCACTAACCACTGCATTTTTGGGCGGTCGGGCCTATTCGGCCCTCCCTTGTGCGGGGGCTCCGCCCCCGCAACGCCCCCTCTCCTACAACATGCCTCGTCGACCGGGTGTCGACATTGGTGACGAGTGCCTAATCGAAGGTGTCCAGCCCGACCACGTCCCGCCAGTCCCATCAGATCCCCGTACGTGCCGGCCTTGTGCCTGCCCTCGCACCCGCCCCAACTGACGGACTCCACCGTACGGCCAGACCTGGCGCCTGCACTGCGTCTCGCCAAGAGACGGTAAACATTTCCTGCCACCGCTGGCACTGATTCCCTGCCAGACTTTTCCCACCCCAAATCCGGGATGCACACCCCCACTTTTTTTCTGCTTGCAATCGCGGCCTACAAGCGTTATCCTCACCTGCTATCAGTCTCAATTTCGAGAAAGGAGGCTACTATGATTCTTTCCCCGGCGCAAGTGGATACATATAGGCGCGACGGTTACATCGGAGCAATCAATGTTATCGACGGCCCGCAAGTAAACAGCTATCGAGAGGCCTTCGACGATCTGGAGGTTCGCGTCGGCAAGGAGACCGCTCAGATCGGGCTGGTTGACTACCACTTTGAGGAAGAGTTCATCTGGAAGCTTGCTACCCACCCATCAATCCTGGACGCCATCGAAGCGCTGATCGGCCCGAATGTGCTGCTGCTGGCGACCCACTTTTTCAACAAGTACGGCGAGGGCGAAGAGGCGGAGGCTTTTGTCGCCTGGCACCAGGACGTGACCTTCTGGGGCCTGGAGCCCCCGACGGCAATCACCGCCTGGTACGCGGTCGACGACAGCGACGTGGAGAACGGTTGCATGCAGGTGATTCCCTGCACGCATGTTTCCGGGGTCGTCGAGCACGGTAAGGCCGAGCAGGCCGGCAATCTGCTCAGCATCAACCAGGAAGTCCACATTACGCCGGAGGAAGCTGCGACCGCCGTAGATCTGCCGCTGCGGGCAGGACAGATTTCAATCCACGACGGCACACTCATTCACGGCAGCCTGCCCAACCGCTCGAACAGACGCCGTTGCGGGCTCACCCTGCGCTACGTGCCGACAACTGTCCGGCAGGCCGAGGACAATTCTCTTGACGGCCGCTGGAAACCTGTTCTGGTCCGCGGGAAGGATGAGGAGAATAACTTCGGGGAGTTCAAGACAAAGTGGCAGTGAGGTCTTGAAGGATGCCCGAGGTTCGCCCCAACGTTGTCTTCGTCCTGACCGATGACCAGGGATACGGTGACCTCTCGTGTCACGGTAACCCAGTTGTCCGAACACCAAATCTTGACGCGCTCCACGCCTCCAGCGTCAGGCTGACCGATTACCATGTCGGGCCGACCTGCGCGCCGACCCGAGCCGGACTTCTGACAGGGCACTACGCCAACAGTACGGGGGTCTGGCACACGATCGGAGGCCGATCACTGCTGCGATCCGACGAAGTCAGCATGGCCGACTATTTTCAGCGCAGCGGCTATACGACCGGGATCTTCGGCAAGTGGCACTTGGGCGACAACGCGCCCTACCGGCCCCAGGACCGCGGCTTCGAAACCGTAGTTGTCCACGGCGGCGGAGGAGTCGGGCAGACTCCTGACTACTGGGGCAACAGCTATTTCGATGACAGTTACTGGGATGGGGAGCAACACACGCGTTATGAGGGTTACTGTACGGACGTCTGGTTCCAGGAGGCGTTGAGCTTTATCGAGCGGAACAGGAAGAGAAAGTTTTTCTGCTATATTCCGACCAACGCGCCCCATTCACCTCACCTGGTTGACCCCGTCTACAGCAATCCATATTTGCCCTTGACCCCGCACGAGGAGCGCGCCAAGTTCTACGGAATGATCGCCAACATCGACGAGAATATCGGTGGCTTGCGGCGCAGGCTGGCTGAACTGAAGTTGGCCGAGAACACCATCTTCATCTTTATGACCGACAACGGCTCTGCAGGCGGAGTTGAAGTGGGTGAAGGCCAGTTCGTGACTAGCGGGTTCAACGCCGGAATGCGCGGGCAGAAGGGATCCGAGTATGACGGCGGACACCGTGTCCCGTTCTTTCTCCACTGGCCCGGTGGTGGGCTCAGTGCAGGGCGCGACGTAGACGAAGTAACAGCCAACGTGGATGTGCTGCCGACACTGATAGAGATGTGCGCCCTGCAAGATAGTGAACCAGACGGTTTTGACGGACGAAGTCTGGCGCCACTGTTGCAGCCTGTTGAAGACGAGGAGATAGTCTGGCCCGATCGGGCACTGGTAACTGATTCACAGAGATTGGCCCATCCTGTGAAGTGGCGTAAGAGCGCGGTCATGACAGGAAACTGGCGGCTCGTGAACGGGCGGGAGTTGTATGCCATCAAGGAGGATCCGGAGCAGAGGCAGGACCTCGCCGCGGCGCATCCCGATGTCGTATCCCAACTGCGTTCGGCATACGAACTGTGGTGGGAGAAGGTCTCGCGCCAGTTCCACGAAGACATTCCTATCGCCATCGGTGGACCCGGAGCAGTTCAACTGAGGCTGAATACGCACGACTGGCGTAACGAGGACTGCGAGTGCGCGTGGAACCAGAGCCTTGTCCGCCAGGGCCTGATCTGCAACGGCCACTGGGAGGTTGAAGTTGTCGAGGCCGGAAGGTACAGTTTCACCTTGCGCCGCTGGCCGGAGGAAGAAGGAGCAGGCGTTCGCGCAGGTCTCGCAGGGGGCGATCCAAAGGCTTTCAGGGACATCGCTATCCAGCCAGTTGAGGAGAGACAGCCAGGTGAGGACCACGGAGGCCAACTTTCTCTGAAAGAGCGGATCCCCTGGGGTGGAGGCGTCGCCTTGCCTGTGTACCGCGCCCGAATTGCGATCGCAGGTGAAGAGGCCAGCGGGGAAGTTGCACATGCCGACGTGGGGGTCCGTTTCGAACTGTCGCTGTCCGCGGGTTGCACGCACCTGCAAACGTGGTTCGAAACAGAGGACGGCGATGAGCTGGGTGCATACTATGTCTACGTGGAGTGGTTAGGGCCATAGGTGTGAGTGTCCCTGTCTGAGTCAGAAGTCGGCCAAGGTATGCGAAGAATGGGGCACATGTCACTGTGTGGATTCGGCTTGAGACGCGATGGCCCGTATGTCCCCTGAGGGAGTCGGAAGGGGGCTACCGTACATACAACCGTTGAGGGAGAAGAGAGATGACCCAATTGGAGAGCCAGAAACTGGCCATACATGGCGGCGCCCCCGCCAAACAGAGTCCGGACCCGCCGATGTATCCGGGCGGTATGGCGATCGCGGACGAAGAGGAAGCGCAGGTCCTGGAGGTGCTGCGGGCGAAGCGACTCTTTCGTTACTACGGTCCCGGTGAGGCGGATTCAAAAGCAACACAGTTGGAGCAAGCCTTTGCCGAAAAGAAGGGCTCCAAATACGCAGTCGCAGTCACTTCGGGCACCGCGGCGCTCGTATGCGGTCTGCACGGAATCGGTATCGGGCCCGGCGACGAGGTGATCGTTCCGGCGTACACGTGGATCGCTTCGGCGTCGGCGGTCGTCGCGGCCGGCGGGATTCCGGTAATCGCTGAGGTCGACGAGACGCTCCTGATGGACCCGGAGGACGTTCAGCGGAAAATTACGCCGTACACGAAGGCGATCATGCCCGTACACATGCGCGGGGCCCCCTGCAGGATGGATGAGCTCATGGCACTGGCGAACGAGCACGGTCTCCGGGTCATCGAGGACGTTGCGCAGGCTAACGGAGGCAGCTACAAGGGTCAGGCTCTGGGGACTTTTGGCGACGTGGGCTGCTTCAGCCTCCAGTTTAACAAGATTATCACCTCAGGCGAGGGCGGCATGGTGGTTACCGACGACGAACTGGTGTGGAAACGCGCCAATATGTTTCATGACGTGATCGGCGCGCTGCAGCTCAAATTCAACGTGGAAGAGCTGCTCTGCGGCGTCAATTTCCGCATGCCCGAGCTTCTGGCAGCAGTGGCGCTTCCGCAACTGGCCCGGCTGGACGGCCTGATCGATGACATGCGGCATCGCAAAAGGATGATCAAGGCCGGCATCGCCGAGGTGACGGAACGCAAGGGCGTCAGCTTCCGGGAGGAGGTGGACCCGGACGGTGACACTGCGATCTGTACCGTGTTCTTTATGGATAGCCCGGAAAAGGCCGCGTCGGTCTCGGAGGCGTTGCGTGCCGAAAATATCGGCGCCGGCACGCTGTATTCGCCCGACGCCATAGACTATCACGTTTATGCGCACTGGGTGCCGATCATCAACCAGCGCACTTGGACCGAAGCCGGAGGGCCGTGGCGATGGGCGCAACGGGAAATCGAATACCGGCAGGACATGTGCCCGCGGAGCCTTGACCTGCTCGGGCGGGCCGTGCATCTGAATGTCAGCCCGTTACTGACCAACGAAGATGTGGAGGAGACCGTCGAAGGACTAAATAAGGTACTGGAGGAAATCGCGTAGAGTTACCAACTTGCAGCCAGAAGTCTTGAGGCTGATCTGTCTGATGGAAGAGGCGGCGCGATCGCGCCGACCACACAATAGCCAAGGAGGAACAGACCATGGCTACCGGTACGAAGTTGTCCAGACGCAGTTTTCTGACTCGAACGGCCACTCTGGCAGGTGTGGCAACGGTCGGGGCCGGGTTGTCGGCCTGTGTTCCGGCCGCACCAGGGGCCGCCGACGAAGGCGGGGAAGCGGCGATGGAGGTCGTCACGCTGACGATGTGGAAAGGCCCGCATAAGGCTGCCGGCGACGAGACAAAACTCTGCGCCCAACCCACTTTGGATGTGCTGGAGGAAATGCATCCTGAGATCAGCGTCGACTTCAGCGAGGTCCCGTGGGGCCAGTACAACGAGAAGTTCGTGGCCGCGTTTGCTGCCGACCAGGGGCCGGACGTGAGCTACCAGACGGAGTCGTTCCCGCGCTTCGTCAACGCAGGCCACATAATGCCGCTTGACGAAAGGATTGCCTCAAGCAATTTCGATCGCTCGTACTTCTATGAGAGGGCTTGGCAGCCGGGCACGTACGACGGCACGACCTACTCCTTCCCGTGGATTATTGGCGGCTCCAACCTGTTCTGGAACAAGGATCTGTTTGAACAGGCCGGGCACGATCCCGATACGCCGCCGGAAAACCTTGATGAGTTTCTTGCCATCTCGCAGGATATCACCGCTCTGGGCGACGATATCTACGGTTTCGCTACTCACCCCAAGGGCTGGCACGAGAATGGCCAGTGGCCGCGGCGATTCGGTGGACACTGGTTCAACGACGACCTGACGGAATGTATCGTAAATTCCGAAGAGGCATACGAGGGCTGGAACTTCTTCAATTCGCTGTTCCACGACTATGAAATCGCCATGCCTGGGGCGATTTCCGGACAAGAACCGGGCGTCGGCGGCTACTTCCGCGACGATAAAGTGGGCATGATCACGGCGCAAAACGTCTTCGCCAACTCTGTCCGCAGCGAAAAGCCCGAGTTCCGGCTCGGCGCCGCGCGCATGGCGACCGGCCCGGCGGAAGGTGCGAGGGGACGCGCATGTTACGGCGGCGTCGGCATGCTGGCGATTGCCGCCAAGACCGCATATCCTGACGAGTCCTGGCAAGTCATCGAGACCCTGGTCACCCCTGATCTGCTGACGTCGTGGATCGGCTGCCTCGGATTCATGAGCGTTTCGCCGCACGTCAATTTCTATCCCGATGATCCGGTACTGACCACTGCCCAGACGACGCTTGAGTACACCTTCTTCTGGCCGTATCGCGGATGGATCTTCAAGTTCTGGGATATCGAGGGCACGTCGATCGAGTCGTTCGTCCTCGGTCAGCGAACCGTCGAAGAGGCGATTGAGGACATGGTAGTTCAGATCAACGACATGCTCCGAGAGGAAGAAGGATCCTAGTCACCGATTTGAGACGATTGTGGGCTGCCGTGTTCCTGGAGCGCGGCAGCCCAGCGCGAATTTCCAGAACACTGCCAAAGAGCGCCTCCCGCCAAGGGATTTGAAATGGCTACCACGTCTGCTACGCCCCAGAGAACCGGTTTGACGGAGACATCTTTTTGGAAACGAGCCGCGGTCAGACGAAATCTGAGCGCGTACGCCTTCATTCTGCCGTTCATGGCGCTCTTCGTCATCTTCAACATCGGGCCATTCTTCTGGGCTCTCTGGCTTTCCTTACTACGCGGCGACCTGGTCGATCAGGTCAAGCCCTTCGTCGGCCTTCAGAACTATCTGAGCCTTACTACCGACGACATAACTCTCAAGGTCTTCCTGAATTCGCTTCAATATACAGTGTCGGTCGTGCCTATTGCCGTCATCACCGCGCTCGCATTGGCCTTTCTGATCGGCAATAAGCTTGTTCGATTCAAGGACTTCTACAGGGCAGTGGTTTTCTTTCCACTTCTTGCCTCGGCGGCAGCTACAGCCCAAATCTGGAGTTACATCTTGGCTCCCCGCTACGGAGTCTTGACGTATTTGACGGGTCTGTTAGGCATCCCCGAGATTTACTGGCTGTCCGACCCGGATTGGGCGCTGTATGGCATCCTCCTTATTGAGTGGTGGCGAGGGATTGGCTTTCACATCATTCTATTCCTGGCCGCCATGCTTGGGGTTCCCGAAGAGTTGCACGAGGCGGCCCGCATCGACGGAGCCAATGCCTGGCAGGTGGCAACCCGGGTAACCATACCCCTTATGCGCCCCGTGATCCTTTTCTCAGTTGTTATGGGTACGATCTGGGCGTTTCAACTCTTCGATACCGTTTTTGTGCTTACAAATGGCGGCCCTGTTCACGCCACCGCGACAATGGTCTGGTACATTTACAATCATGCGTTTCGCTACGGCCAGGTCGGAATGGCCGCGGCCATGGGGGTGGTACTGTTGCTCATCATCATGCCGATCTCCTACGTGCAAATGCGCGTGCTGGGCGAAAGATAGACTTGTGAACCGTGTCGCGCAACCGGCGATGGCCGGTCTTTAGGGGACTAACCCATGACCCAATTCGATTTCAGCGGGAACTGGCGCAAGGCTATACGACTACTGCCGCAGGCGGTGGTTGTTTACGTTCTCCTGGCTGCACTGGTCATCGTCATGCTGGGGCCGTACCTTTACATATTCTCCTCATCATTCAAGGAAACGTATACGCTCATCTCGATCCCGCCGCAGTTGATTCCTGAGCAGTTTGTCTGGGACAACTACACTTATATCCTGAATGAGCTGCCTTTCAGCCTCTGGTTCTTCAACACGATTCTGGTTGCGCTGCTCGTGACGGTGGGGACGGTGCTGATCGATGCTCTGGCGGCCTATGCCTTTGCCAAAAAGCAGTTCTGGGGAAGGGACTTTCTGTTTGGACTCATGCTTGCTACGATCATGATCCCCGGGGCGCTGCTGCTGATACCTGCATTTCTCATCACCAATTGGCTGGGCCTTCTGAATTCCTACGGGGGACTGATCATCCCGGCGCTGGCCAACGTATTGGGTGTCTTTCTGTTGCGGCAGTTCATGCAGACCATTCCCGAGGAACTCGAGCACGCAGCCCGGATCGATGGCTGTTCGGATTTCGGCGTGTTCTGGCGCATCATCTTGCCACTGTCGGCGCCGGCCCTTGCAACCCTTTCAATCGTTGTTTTCACCTCACAATGGAACAACCTTGTCTGGCCCCTGGTCGTTCTCAACGACAAGGATCTCTACACGCTTCCCCTGGGACTTGCCCTATTGCGGAGCGAATTCCAGGTCAACTATGGAATCACATCCGCGTCCGCGTTTCTGAGCGTCGTTCCACTCCTGATCGTCTTCCTATTCTTACAACGCTATTTCCTGGAAGGTCTGACAGTCGGTGCGGTCAAGGGCTAGCAGAAAGAAGAAAGTTTGTTGCTTGACTTGAGGCCTGTCCCGGTCTCAAAAAAGACTCTCCTGTGGAGAAGACTGATTTGACCGCCTATTCATGGACGATTGACGACGCCGGCTGGGGCGACAGCGTGCTGGTGGAGTCTCTGAGGAGGACGACAGAGTTCTTTGATTCTCGCGGCCTGAGTTCAACCGTGTTCGCTGTGCCCAAACCCTGGGGCGAGACGATGTCGGCGGAATGGAAGGAGGCGCTGGTAGCGGCACGGGGCGCGGGTCACGACCTGCAGCCGCTCGGTTTGACGCACTCCGATTGCTATGAGTTTGGACCGCCTGCCTGGCCCGCGACCTCCATCCTGCCCACGCTCCAGTCGGAATATGACGAAAGAAGTGAAGAGTATTTGCAGCGCTACACAGTGGACAAACTGCGCGGGCGCGTCGAAGAGGCGATAGCGATATTTTCGACGGACTATGGTATTGAGCCCACCGTTTTCCGGGCTCCGTGTGGGGCTGTCTCTAAACCGATGTTCGGAGCATTGCAAGAGGTCGGCATAGGCTACCATACGGGAATGTTTATCAGCGCTACCGGCTACGAGCAATGGCAGGAAGACGGGAGGAATTTGTCGCAGAAATGGGTCGACAATATCCCTTACCGGCCGTTTCGCTGGTATCAAGGCATTGTTGAGGCACCGATTCTGAATGAGTATACCTGGCATGGATCCGGAGAGCGCAGTGAAGAGTTTATCGAGCTAGCGCACCAAGACCTGGACCGTATCAGCCAACACAGCCCTGTCGTTGTCATCATGATGCACACGCATGGCATCGCCGACGACTTTGAGCACACTTTCAGAGTGATCGATGCTGTCGCTGAGCATGTCGGCCGAAAGCCGGGCGCCTCGTTCGTAACATTGGGAGAGCTGGCGGCATCGGGTGCCCTGGATGAGGCGGCAACGGTAGAAGGACCGGACATTCTTGAGGTATAGCGCCGGCCGGCTGTGAGACGGCACGGGCCTGCCTCTGGCGACTTCGTTGATGGCCGTTGCCGCCTCGTAGTAAATCAAACTATTCTGGCCATACCAAAGGGCCCAAGCGGAGAATAAAGAGATGACCGTATATTCATGGAGTATTGACGACGCAGGTTCAGGCGGCAGCGCAATGGTTGAGTCTCTGACGAAGGCGACCGAGTTCTTCAGTTCGCGCGGGCTGGGGTCAACCTGGTTTACGGTGCCCAAGGGCGGCGGCAAACCAATGACGTCGGAATGGAAGGAGGCGCTGATTGCTGCTCGTGACGCAGGACACGATATCCAGCTTCATGGGTTGACCCACGCGGACTGTTACGAATTCGGACCTCCCGCGTGGCCGGCGACCTCCATTCTTTCGACGCTGCAATCGGACTTCGATGAGCGCCGCGAGGAGCTGATGCCCCGCTATACAGTTGAGAACCTGCGCGACCGTATTGAGGAAGGGCTGGAGATCTTTGCAATGGACCTGGGCGTTGAGCCCAACGTGTTCCGGGCGCCGTGCGGTGCTATTTCCAAGCCAATGTTTGCGGCATTGCGTGAGGTCGGGATCGGCTATCATACCTGCATGTATATCAGCGGCAGCGGCTACGCCCATCTTCCGCATAACAGCGGCGACCTGTCACAGGACTGGGTGGACAATATCCCTTACCACCCATTTCGCTGGTATGAGGACATCATCGAAGTGCCGATCCTGAACGAATACACTTGGAGAGGAGCAGGTGAACGCAGCGATGAGTTCGTAGAGCTGGCGCGCCAGGATCTGGACCGCATTAGCGAGCACAGCCCGATCGTCATCATGCTGATGCACACCCATGGCATCGCCGACGATTACGAACACACATTCCGCATGATAGACGCGGTTTCGGAGCACGTGGGGAAGAAGCCGGGCGCATCGTTTGCGACGATGGGGGAGCTGGCGGCTTCAGGGGCGCTGGCTGAGGCGGCCACTGTAGACGGACCGGACATATTGGCCGTTTGACAACGACTACACCTGGGAAGAATCAATGAACATCATTGTCATGATTTCCGACACCTTTAGATACGACAATCTGTTCGATCGCGCGGCTGCGATGCCGGTGCGCACGCCCCACCTTGACCGTTTTTCGGAGCGGTGCGTGAGTCTGTCGAGGTTGTATACGGGCAGTTTTCCCACAATTCCGCATCGAACCGATTTCACAACCGGGCGCGTCGGCTGGCCGTGGTATCCGTGGCAGGACCGGCGGTTGAGTAGCGAAAACCATCTGCCGAGTATCCTGAGGGAGGCCGGCTATGTCAGCCAGCTGCTCGGCGACTGCCCACACCTCGTGCGCGCTGCCTTTTTTGAGGGGTTCGACGGCGCGCACACGTTGCCCGGTCAGGAGGGCAATACGTTCTTTCTGGGAATGAACTATCCGATCGAACAAGCGATGGCCGACGAAAAAACCCGAAATATCGGTAACCACTTTCAAGGTCGCAACCTGATCGACCTCCACACCTGGATAAACCGCCGCTGGTATCGGGAAATTGACCGCTTTGCACCGCGTACGGCTGAGCTGGCGGTGGAGTGGCTGGAGGAGAACGGCCAACATAGCCCCTTTTTCCTCTGGGTGGACTTCTTTGATCCCCACGAACCCTGGGACCCGCCTGAGTATATGGTGCGGAAGTATGATCCAGACTACGACGGCCCGCCGATGTTGCATCCCAATTATGGCAAGGCCAGTGACTACACCGAGGCCGAGCTGCGCAACCTGCGCGCCCATTACTGCGCCGAGGCGGAACTGGTGGACCGTTGGGTGGGTCGCATCTTGACCAAAATTGACGACCTGGACCTCTGGCGCAACTCGATCGTGGTCTTCATGTCTGATCACGGGTTTAGTCTTGGCGAACACAACCGCACTGGGAAATCGAACATCAGCAAGTACGACGACCGTTACTGGCCCCTCTATCCGGAGATCGTCCACATTCCCTTCCTGGTGGCGGCGCCTGGATTGGAGGGGGGCCGCACGGTCAGCGAACTGCTGCGACCGGCGGACATCGCGCCGACGCTGCTTGAACTGGCTGGCGTCGATGTCGAGACGCCTGAGCCGATGCACGGACGGTCGTTCGCGCCGCTGTTGCGGGGAGAAAGTGAAGACTCTCTTCATGAATGTGTCGTGTCGGCCACCTTCACGCGATTGGAGGATGGTGAACTGCCTCCCAACCGAGTCACGCCAATGCTATACACGAAGCGTTGGGCCTACGCGCCCGTCGGCTCCTACGGTGAAAGGCAGCTCTTTGATCTTGCAGTCGACCCGCTCACGGAGACTAACCTGGCCGGAGATCACGGAGATGTGGCGGACGACCTCCACGACGCGTTTATTGAGGAGCTCCGCGATTTGGACGCGCCGGACGAGGCAATCGAAGTCTGGAAACGCTGATTCCTAAACGATGGAGCCGGGTTCGCCGTTGTTCGACCTGATTCAGAACGGAGCAGGCAGGGAAGATCGCGTAACATAACCCCTTGAATTTGGACAAGTCTGACAAATAAGGTTATTATCCTTTGCGGTAGCGCAGGTGCCCCTGAACGCGCGCCCGTTTTACGAATTTCTTTCAAGGCGATTTCCCATTATATCGGTCGGAATCCAGTGGCTTGTACCGAGTCAAGGACTACTAACCCCAAACGGGAATGGCCGTTGACCTGGTTGTCGCGTACAAGTGGGTCATCTGTATCGCTCTTTCGGACGGAGAGGTTTGGCATTTCGCTTTACCCGACTCCACCTGTTAAACCCATTTTCACATTTTTTCACATGGAGGATTGACTGAATGGACACTCAGAAAATGCTTTCGCGCCGCCGCTTCCTGCAGGTCTCCGGCCTGGCAACGAGCGCGGCCCTGCTGGCGGCTTGCCCCGCGCCCGCAGCTGCGCCCGCGGCCGACACCGGTGACAGCGGAGCCATGATGGAGACCAAGAAATTGGAAGCCTGGTCGCGCATGACCGACCTGGCGCAGGAGTCGATTAAAGAGATAATCGACATCTACAACGAGAAGAACACGATTGGCGTTGAGGTGGAGTTTGTCTACATCGCCAGAACGGCCGGTAGCCAGGCGGACGAAAAGCTGCTGACCGCTGTAGCAGGCGGTACCCCTCCTGCGCTCCACTATGCCGACCGCTTCACTGTCCCGCAGTTCGCACACGAAGGCTTCTTCACCGACATCACTGACTTCGCCGAAGCCGCCGGTGTTACCAAGGAGCTCTACTTCGACTTTGCTTGGGACGAGACTGTGTACAAGGGCGGCATCTATGCCCTCTCGTTCGACACAGACACGCGCGCCCTGTGGTACAACATGGACATCATGGAAGAGGCCGGTGTAGACCCCATGTCGCCGCCGTCCAACCTGGACGAGCTGCGGGCGGCCACCGAAGCGCTGACCATACGCGACGATACCGGCGCGGTCACTCGCTACGGCTTCAACCCAATCTATGACCAGGCGTGGCTGTACACGTGGGGCTTCGGCTTTGGAGGTTCCTTCCAGGACGACGATCGCCGCATCACCTTTGCCCACCCCCAGAATATCGAGTCAATGCAGTTCGTAAAGTCCTTCGTCGACGAGATTGGCGTAGAGGACATCGATGCAATGCTGGCGGCCTGTGCCGGCGGCAACTGCCGCGGCGAGAACGACTACTTCTGGACCGGGCAGAGCGCGATGACCTGCAGCGGCAACTGGAAGGTTGCTCAGCATCATCGCTACAAGCCGGACACAAATTACGGTGTCGTGCCGATGCCGGGCCCCGACGGTCCCGCCCCGCATGCAAGTTGGGCAGGTGGCTGGAGTTGGGCAGTTCCCTTCGGCTATGACGACGTAGAGTCGGCGTTCGACGCCTGCTTCTACCTCTGCGGCCCTGAAGGCCAGCTCAAGTACAACAAGGACACCTTCCACATCCCGACCATCAAGTCGGCTGCCGAAGATCCATTCTTCCGTGAGGATCCCCTGCACGCTGTCTTCATGGACCTGCTGCCGGTTTCCCACGCTCGCCCGCCGATTCCGTTGGGCTCCAAGCTGTGGGACCTGCAGGTCAAGGCCTTCCGCGACGAGATCCCGCACGGTCTGAAGACGCCTGAGGAGGCGCTGATGGACATCGACGAGGAGATCAACGCGGGTCTGGAAGAGATCGGCTTCTTCAGCTAATCGAATAGTCTGATGTCTGTCGCCAAGGCAGATGGAAGTTCGGCCTTCGGCGCAATGAGTTCAGGATACTGAACACGAACAAGAATGTAGAGAAGGGTAGCGGCTCGGATGGGCCGCTACCTGACTTCTACCATTAGGAAGCGGGCACCTAAGCTCGAAATTCAGAGTCCTGCCATGGCTACTGCCACCGCTACAGCAAACCTGCCCCGCCGACGACTGTCACAGGGAACGCGGCATACGATTAACGGGCTGCTTTTTGCCTCTCCCTGGATCTTCGGTCTGCTCGTGTTCTGGATCTATCCGACTCTGGCGTCGGCGTACTACAGCTTTACAAAATACAACGGCGTCAGGAATCCAACGTTTACCGGGCTCGCAAACTATATCGAGTTGTTTACGAAGGATGAGGAGTTTTTGGCGGCGGTTTACAACACCGTCTACTTTGCGGTCGTATCCATTCCCTTGGCTATCTTCTTCGCTTTTGGCCTAGCGATGATGTTGAACGCCAAGATACGTGGGCAGGTAGTCTATCGTACAATCTATTTCCTTCCCACGTTGGTACCCGAGGTGGCGCTGGCACTGGTCTGGGTCTTTATCTTCACGCCTCACAACGGTCTAATTGCGGCCCCCTTCAGGGCCTTCGGGTCGCGCGGCCCTTGCTGGCTGACCTGTGCTGAGTGGGCAAGGCCGACCCTCGTTCTGCTTGCTCTCTGGATTATTGGTCAGCAGATCATTTTGTATCTCGCCGGCCTGCAGGATGTTCCGCAGGACCTGTACGACGCCGCCGATGTGGACGGCGCCAACTTCCTGTCAAAATTCCGCAATGTGACCGTACCGATTCTGACGCCCGTAGTCTTCTTCCATCTGATTACGTCGGTGATTGGCGCCCTGAACTTCTTTGCGATTCCTTACATAATGACTGGAGGTACAGGCTTTCCAGCCAATTCGACACTTTTCTATTCAATCTATCTCTACAAGAACGCCTTCCATTACCTGGAAATGGGCTATGCTTCGGCAATGGCATGGCTGCTCTTCATGTTTACTTTGGTTGTAACCTTGATCATCTTCCGGTCGGCGCGTCTTTGGGTCTTTTATGCTGGAGGCGAAGACTAAGATGGCAGTTGAAACTCAACAGGTCCAGGCTCAATTTGCGCGAAACCATGCCCGACGGGTCATGGTCAGGCGACTGAGAGGATTTGGCCGCAGCATTCTCATTCACGCTAGCCTGATCCCGGCGGCCTTTGTTTTTACTTTGCCGTTTCTTTGGATGTTGTCTACATCACTAAAGCCCGACGTTCAGTTCTACGCCTACCCACCCGTCGTTATTCCCTCCCCGTTTCAGTGGTCGAACTATCCTGATGCTGTAAAATTCATAACATTCTTCCTCTATCTTCGCAACACACTAACGATTGCCGTACTTGCGACGGTTGGTGTGCTGCTCTCATCTTCTCTGGTAGCCTACAGCCTCGCCCGCATTCCTTGGCGGGGTCGTAACTTTCTGTTCATCCTGACGGTTGCAACTCTGATGTTACCCTTTCAGGTTACGATGATTCCCCTGTTTATCGTTTTCAAGAACCTGGGCTGGGTGAACTCCTGGCTGCCCCTGATAGTTCCGCATTGGTTCGGGGGAGCGTTGTATATCTTTTTGCTGCGTCAGTTCTTTATGACCATCCCGATGGAGTTGTCGGAAGCGGCCCGCATCGACGGCGCCAACGAGTTGAAAATCTACTATTCCATTATCCTGCCTCTCTCCAAGCCGGCTCTGGCAACGGTCGCAATTTTCGAGTTCATCGCCCGCTGGCGCGACTATATTGGGCCTCTGATCTATCTGAGCGATCAGGAACAGTACACCTTGTCGCTGGGTATCTACGAATATCAGACCCAGTATGGCGCTGAATGGGGCCTACTCATGGCTGCGTCGGTGTTGATCACTCTCCCGATCATTATGCTCTTCTTCTTCCTGCAGAAGACCTTTGTGCAAGGCATTGCTCTAACTGGCATCAAGGGTTAGGCCGAAGCTGCGGGAGTGAACTCCTATTCACTCCTCTGAAGGCTTGTAGCAGTTGCTGCCTATGGTGGCTCGCAATTTCACGAATCATCCCCTCCCCTGGTCCGCCTTTGGAGTCTTTCAATTCAGTGAGGATTTCCACATGCCCATTCGATTGGCCCTGATCGGCTGCGGCAGGATTTCGCGACGGCACGTCCTGGCGATGAAGGACCTGCAGGAACGCGGACGCGGCGATTTCGTCGTGCGCGCGGTATGCGACGCAAATGAACAGGCGGCGTCGGAGCGCGCCGACATGCTCGAAGAGCTGCTGGGAGAACGCCCCGCTGTTTACAGCACGCATCAGGAGCTTCTAGCCAAAGCTCAAGTTGACGCCGCCGACCTGTGCCTTCCTCACGGCCTCCACCACGGTATTGCCGTGGACTGTATGGAGGCCGGCTTGCATGTACTCTGCGAGAAACCGCTCGGAATAACAATCAAGGCCTGCCGCCTGATGATTGATACGGCTGAGAGAACGGGACGAGTTCTTTCAACCGCCGCGCCTCACCGCCGCCAGCCTGGTCAGAGGACGGCTAAGTGGGTGTTTGATGAGTCCGGTCTGATTGGCGCGCCGCTGAGTTTCTTCCATCAATTTCGGTCTTCGGCCGTGATTCCGGGTGCACCAGGGCAAGCGTCGAACCAGCCGAATCCTTCTCAACTCTGGGGTCAGCAGTCGGAGGGTTCCAATCAACCGCTTCCTGAGCACAAACGTTGGCGCCGGGACAGGCTGATGTCGGGTGGAGGTCCTGTTCTCGACAGCGGCTTTCATTACTGTGATTCGCTCCGCTATTTCTTTGGAGAAGTCGACAAGGTCTATGCCGTCCTGCAGTCGATGAAGTCGGGCGTGCCCGAAACATTCGGAGACACGCCGGAAGATACTGTATTCGTTACCTTTACCTTCAAGAACGGGATTTCAGGAACCTGGGCGTGGAGCCTGGCCGCACCGGGCGAAGAAGCCTATGACGTTACCTTCTATGGAAGCAGAGGATCGTTGCGCGATACGACTGCGGCCCCCTTCTCAATCTTCCATCTGTTCCAGCGCACCCCTCAGAAGATGGAGACCGCCCGCCTGGAGAGCACAGATGGTTGTGTCTACGATATGCGCCAGTTGGAAGCATTGCACCGGGCAACGTTGTCGCAGGAGGAAGAAGAGTTCCTTTACCCGGGAGGGGCGACAGACGGTTTCTCGATTGAGATCTGGGAATTCCTGGAGATTCTGCGAGGCAACCGAGAGGCGCCGGAGATCGACGGCCGCGAAGGTATGCACTCTCTGGCGCTGGGCGACGCCATCTACGAATCTGGCCTGACCGGAGAGGCTGTTCATGTGGATGAGGTTCTCAATGGGTCCCGCTCGGCTTTTCAGGACCCAATCGACGAACACTGGGGATTGTCATAGTAGGGATACGCGAGGCAAGCTAGGAGGGAAACCATGTCCATCGGCATGAGCCAGCAGCAGAAAGCGGATTTCGACGAAAAGGGATTCATTGTTCTTGAAGACTTCCTGACCAAGGAGGAGTTGAACAGGCTATTGGCGGCGATCGATGAAGTCGCGGAGGAGGTGAGGGAAGTCCAGGGACTGGGACCGGACGACCCTTTCGCTGTCCGTAACGCCCTCTCACGCCACGAAGCCTTTCTCGACCTCATCGATCACCCGCGCATTTTGCCGCTGGTGGTGGACGCAATCGGCTGGAACATCCAGATTCGCACAACCCATCTGGACTACCGGCCGCCCTACCCCGAGTCCGTTCAACCCGGAACACTTGGAGTCGGTGACGGGGCGGACCAGGAAGTTGGCTACCGAAACCTGTCGTGGCACCCTGACCTGGCTAGCGACTCTCTTTTCATGGGCCCGTCGCTTGACGGCCGGTTGCCATTCATGGAGATCAAGGTCTTCTACGTGCTCTCGGACCTGAGTGAATCGCAGAGCGGAAACCTCTGGATGGTTCCCGGCAGCCACCTGCGTTCGCCCAACGAGTTGCGGGAGAATGGCAGGCAGGTTGACCCGAGCCAGGCAATGGAATTGCGACTGAAACCAGGCGCGGCGGTCGTATGGCGAACAGCCGTTTGGCACTGCGTGGGCCCAAATCTCTCTGACCGGACACGGAAGATTATGCATGTCGGCTATCACTACCGCTGGCTGCGCCCCACCGACTACATTAGCCAGGACCCAGCCCTGATCGAGCGCAGTTCACCGATTCGCAAGCAGTTGCTCGGCGCTCTTGCCAGCGGCGGCGACCCTCTGGGGGAGGATTCGGCACTTCATCCCTCTTCGCAATACTGGCTGACAAAAAATAATGACGATGTTCCCCTTCGTGCGTGGGCGGCACAACGAGGCGTCGGTCGCGAAGGATTTTTCACAGCACTTTGAGGGGCTGAGAGCACCCAAGAGGTTTTCATTCAATGGCGAATAGTTCAGACTTTCAAGCGGTAAAGGACCGGGTCTTTGCCGACCTCGGCCTGTATGAGCAGGTTTCAGGCCTGTACGACGGACAGTGGGTTGCGGGCGAAGGTCGCCGTCGCATCGCGGTTCATTCGCCCATAAACGGTGAATGGCTGGCCGATGTCGCTGCCGCGGCGGACGAAGATTATGATCGGATGGTCGAGCGGGCATGGGCCTCCTTCGAAGAGTGGTCGCGTGTGCCGGCGCCGAAACGGGGAGAGGTCGTGCGGGCCATCGGTGACAGATTGCGGGAGTACGTGGAGAGTCTGGGCCTTCTGGTTACGTTGGAGGTGGGAAAGACGCCGGTGGAGGGCCGCGGCGAAGTGCAGGAGATGATTGACATCGCCGATTTCGCGGTCGGGCTCTCGCGTCAATTGTACGGGACGACGATCGCCAGTGAGAGACCAAGCCACCGCCTGTATGAGCAGTGGCACCCGCACGGCGTAGTCGGTGTCATTACTGCTTTCAACTTTCCCTGCGCTGTCTGGTCCTGGAACGCCTTCATCGCCGGGGTCATCGGAAACGTGGTTGTGTGGAAACCCTCGCCAAACTCAGCACTTACTGCAATTGCCACAATAAATATCGTCAACGACGTTCTTGATGAGCACGGGCTGCCGCCTCTCTTCTTCTTGGCGGTCGACGAGGCTGGCGAAATCGGGCGGCGAATGAGTTCCGACCGCAGTTTGCCGCTGCTTTCCTTTACGGGATCGGTACGTACGGGACGCGAAGTTGCGGCCAAAGTGGGCGAACGACTTGGCCGCTCGATCCTGGAACTGGGTGGAAACAATGCTGCGATTGTCACCCCAGACGCCGACATGGAAATTGCGCTGCGCGGGGTTGCTTTCGGCGCTCTGGCCACGGCTGCCCAGCGATGTACGACCACCCGGCGGCTGATTTTGCACGAAAGCCTGATTGACAGCTTTCTTCCCCGACTTGCTGATGCTTACCGGAGTGTTAGGGTCGGCAGTCCGCTGGAACCCGGTGTTCTGGTTGGTCCGTTGATCAACAGGAGTGCGGTTGACAGCTACTCAAGCGCGATTGGGAGGGCCGAGTCCACCGGTGGCAAGGTTCTGGTCGGGAATGCTGTTTTGGAACTGCCGGGTCTGGAAAATGGGAACTACGTTGCGCCTACTTTGATCGAGGGACTGGCGCCGGATTCGGAAATCGTTTGCGAGGAGACTTTCGCGCCGATTCTATATGTACTTCGTTATTCGGACCTCAAAGAAGCTTTCGCCATTCACAACTGCGTGCCCCAGGGATTGTCGTCTGCAATCTTCAGCAACAACCTGCGGGAGGTGGAAGGCTTCCTGAGTGTCGTAGGCAGTGACTGCGGGCAGGCCAGTGTCAACACGGGCACGGCAGGCGCGGAGATTGGTGGTGCATTCGGGGGTGAGAAGGAGACCGGAGGCGGGCGGGAGAGCGGGTCCGACGCCTGGAAAGCGTACGCCCGCCGTCAGACCGTTACAGTGAACTATGGAGCAGAGCTTCCACTTGCCCAAGGCGTAACCTTCGATGTGGGCTGAGGCAGCCGGCAACTTTTCTACAAATTGAATGTTGTCATCGACGCCCTTTATCGCCGCTTTGGATTACCAGCCGTTGCTCCAGGACGACAGGGCTGTATCGTACCAACTTCGCGTAGTCAATCTCTTCAGTTCTATTTGAAATTGTTCCGTAATGTGACCAGCTGCACGTGCTCGTTGCATATATCAAGGAAGGATCTTGCCGAGCTGCTTAGAGGAGAACGGACCACTGATCAGTTGCCCGACGGGTACCTGCGGCCTTGGGCGACGGCGAGGATGCTTTCAATTGGTCCGCCCAGCGGGACGAGAATGGCCGTGAACCTAGCGACCCCGTCTGAAGCGATTACATTGAGGGCCGGGGCGATGGTGCGGGCAGCGATGACACGGTCCAGCGAGTCGTATGCGGTAATTATTACTTGCACGTCAAGGGCCTCATCCTGGCCGACGTTGCGAACAGTGCCCGTGACCTGATATGAACTGAAAAGTTCGCCTTCGAAGGCAAGTTCCTCTACGACCAGGTCCTGGTAGTACCCTCCCTCGTAGGCCGGTACTCCACTTAGCGGATAAATCTGGTAGCTTGCGAACTCCTTGGGAGATTTTTCGAAGAGGATAGCAAAAGGCGCCACGCCCCCAGGCTCAACCAGATTCAGAAGAGCAGAGCCGTGTCCTTCCGCTAGAGTAGTCTGATTTGCATCCAATAGCTTTACTCCGACACGTACTTGCTCTAGCGTAAAGGCGTTGGCGTTTTCTACTTCGCCGAGTACCCAGAGACCCCCGAGCGGTGTAAAGCTGAAGTGGACCTTTTGATGGGTGAATGGGAGGGGAGTTGGTGTAGGTCTAACCTGGACCTGGCCGTCTGGCGCTGTGTTCCCGAAGGGAATTACGAGTTGCTGCCCCGGTTGGAGCGTACGCGGGTCCAGAATGTTGTTTTCTTCCTGGAGCGCCTCGACGGAAACACCATACTGTATGGCAATGCGGGAAAGTGTGTCACCAGGCCTGACAAGGTAAACGGTCGGTTCCGGTGTAGGCGTAAATGTTGGTGTAGGAGGAGGGGTCACTGGGGCAGGGGTGGCCGTGAAGACGGGCGTTGGCCCGGAAGGGGGCGAAAACGTGGCTCCAGGCTCGGGCACAGGTGTCGACGTCGGAATGAGGGTGATGACTTGCCCGCACCCCGACAGCAAAATTAGCGCCGCTATTGCTCCTGTTGCAGACAGAACCGCCTTTCTTTTCTTCCTGGGAAGAGACTTCACTGTTACCGGCATCCGCAACATTTTGTAGCTTGGAGTCCACTTTTTCTAGAGGAAGCCGGCTGGCAAACAACAAGGGTATTCGGCTTGCTATTCGCGAAGGGAGCGGAAGTTCGCAGCCATATTCTCAAGTTGGGGGCTCTCGATGAAATCCCAGAACCAAGAGTTTTTTGCAGGAGCAGTTTCTTTGTCATTATATCACAGCGTCTATCCGTTGCCGACATGTTTACCGTCGGATATACTATCTTTGACAGTGCAACGGGCTGATGGCTGGTCGCCGCAATGGAGCAGATGAATGAAGATTGCTATTCTTTCTGATAGCCACGACAACATATGGTGTCTCGAGAAGGCCCTGGATGAAGTAACGGGGCAGAGTTGTGACGTACTGCTGCACTGTGGGGATCTGGTTGCCCCTTTCATTCTGGCACAGATGGCACAGGTGTTTGAAGGACCGATCCACGTGATAGAAGGTAACAATGACGGTGATGGGAGACTGCAGCAACAGGTGGCTGCTGGCTTCCCCCAGATCACGTTGCACGGACCTTACGCCGAACTCGAACTCGGGGGCCGAAAAATTGCAATGATCCATTATCCGGAGCCCGCCAGGCGAATTGCCCAGAGCGGAGTCTTTGACCTGGTCTGCTATGGCCACGACCACCAGAAGCACTGGGAGCGGATCGAAGACTGTCTGTTGGTAAATCCCGGTGAAGTGATGGGCCGCTACGGCTCCCCAAGTTGGGGTATCTACGAATGCGCAGGCCACGAGTTCACACTACAGGCAATTTGAAGCCCCGAAGCAGACAACAGTGCCCAGAAACGCTCCTCTGGATTCTTTCTTCTCCTGATTCTCGTTACAAAAGGACATAAACATTGTTTGAGCTGGTTTTCCTTGGGACCTCGGCATCCGCGCCATCGGTTCACCGCGGGCTATCGGCAGCCCTGGTGATGGTGCAGGAGCACCGGTTTCTGATTGACTGCGGCGAAGGCACGCAGCGCCAGATTCTGCGCAGCGGGCTTGGATTTCGCCGATTGGACAAAATACTTCTTACACACGGTCACCTTGACCACATTCTTGGACTTGGCGGGTTGGCCAGTACTCTTGGTCACTGGGAGACACTGGATGAGCTGGACATATACGGTGGCGGGCCGGCACTGTCTAGGGTTCAGCGTCTTATGGAGGTTGTCTTTGGGGTTGGAAACGTTGCCCAGGCCGGCGTTAGCCTCAACCTCATCGAGGCGGGCACTATGTTTGAAGGAAAGGGCTTTTCGCTCTCAGCGTTTTCCGTGCCACACCGGGGAAGCGGCTGTTTTGGATTCACATTTGAGGAAGAGACGCGCTCGCCATTTGACAATCTGAAGGCGGAGGCGCTGGGCGTGCCAGCCGGACCCGAACGAAGAGAGCTGGTCGCCGGTTTGCCGGTCGTCTTGTCCGACGGGCGCACAGTTCAACCTGAAGATGTGTTGGGCGTACCGCAGAAAGGGGCGAAGCTATGTTTTGTCGGCGACGTAAGCCGTACCGGTCCACTGCACAAGATCGTTGCCGGCGCTGATCTCTTGGCGATTGAGGCCACCTATCTTGAAGAGGAAAGGGAGCTGGCGAAGGGGCACGGGCACATTACGGCGCGGGCTGCGGCCCGCCTGGCGCTAAAGGCAGGCGTGAAGCGGCTTGTCCTGCATCACATCAGCCGTCGCTACCACGCAAGGGAGATTCTCGACGAGGCACGTGCTGTCTTTCCCAATACGGACGTCGCCGGGGACCTGGACCTCTTCAGGATTCGCAGGGGTAAGCCGATTGAATTCCAGGCGGGACCAAAGTATGTGGCTCGTTGAGCTGCGGTATAGGGAAGGGCACTCTTAGACGTGGCTGAACCAGGGATCACAAAGTAAGTGTGGGACTTAACACGGCGAAATCCCATTTTGATCCGCGCAAGTCTGCGAAGTATCTCCTCTATGCTGTCCTCGAAATCGAAATGGACTCTCAGCCCATCGACACTTGGAAACCGCGATCGACTACGTGGAGCTGCCTTCTCATGAACCAATCAACACCGGGGCGGTCTTCTGAGTGTTTCGAAGGAATGCTAGGGCGTTCTGAGGAACTGGTCCAGCCCCACTAAAGTCGGTCCTGGCGACGAGTTGCTTCAACCAGGCCCGCTCATTTCTGACGGGGTTCCTGGGATCACGAGCGCAGTTTCCCGCCTGTTACCCTCTCGACAGTGCGGATGATTCGCTGCCTGAGCCGGTTGACTTCTCTCTCCTTTAGACTGTGGTCCCGGCTCTGGTAGGTTACCCGATAGGCCAGTGATTTGTAACCGACAGGCAACGACTCGCCGCGATATATGTCGAAAAGCTCAACTGATGTGAGCTTTGGATCCCCAGTCCGCCCGCCCCCATCCACGATCGCATCGTGCAGGCGGCGCTGCGTAACTTCCTCCTGGACGACGAAGGCTAGGTCTTCCACCACGGGAGGGTAGACACTTATTGGGGCCATCTGCGAGAGCCGCCAGCTCGGACGTGTCAGTGGCTCGAGGTTGAGCTCCGCCAGCACAACGCGTTCGCTTCCTAGGCCAAAGGCATTTCGGACTTGCGGATGCAACTCGCCCACAATGCCTAAGTGTTGATCTTGCAGAGAAATCAGCGCGCAGCGGGGTCCGAACCTGGTTTCGCTGTCGACGTCGCTCGCGCCGCTCTCGGGATGAGCCCTGAAAAGATAGCTGCTCTGGGGAAAGCCGAGTCTCTCCAACAGCGTTTCGACAATGCCCTTAAGGTCAAAGAAATCAAACAGATCAGCGTCGGGCCGGAAAGGGTCTGAAGAATAGACGGGCGCATGCTGGTCTCGGAGTCCGCGCAATGCAATACAGAGCCTGCGCTGTTCTTCAGGCAGAATCGGGTCCGCGTTACGCACTCCTTTTGCGTCGTCAGGCTCCGGCCGCGGCCGGTACATACGTCCGATCTCAAAGACGGCCAGCCGGTCCGTGTAGCGAAGATTGTGTGCCAGGTTTTCCAGCGCGCTAACGATCAGGTTTCGTCTCATGACCCGGCGTTCAGGGGACAGAGGATTGGTCAAGGAGATGAAGCGATCGGATTCGCTTGTCGCGTACCCAACATCACCTTCACCTGGCAACGAACTGTCCCGTCCTTCACCAGTCAACTTTGCATGATTTTCTGGCGTAGTGAGCGTGTGGTTAACAGTATCTTGTAGCCCGCTTCCTATGAGAATATCGCGAATGTTCTCCTCTGTCTCCAACGACGCGTTGCGGCGCTGGGGAGGCAAAACGGTATCGAGGAGCGTTTCGGAGATCCGATCGTAACCGACGACACGCGCGACCTCTTCCGCCAGGTCCGCGGGCAGCGTCACATCGAGCCGGTGCCAAGGCACTATTGCAGCGATCACGGGTTCCCCTTCAGTGCGCGCCAGCCCGAACGTCGCCCGTTCCGGGGTATCCATCGGCAGTTCAGAATGCTCCTCCACCTCGAAATCCAGCCGCTGGAGAGCAGACCCGATCTCGGACAGTGACAGGTCCATGCCCAGCAATCGTTTCACGTCGCTGTGGGATGTGAACACCTTGACCCGGGGTTGCTCAACGGGATAGGCGTCAACGATTCCGGGAATGACGCGTCCTCCGGCCAGCTGCTGCATAAGGTCGGCTGCCCGACGTGCCGCCCGGTCGTTCAATGAAGCCGGTACGCCTCGGGTAAATCGGTGGCTGGCCTCACTGTGCAATCGCAACGTTTGGGACGTACGGCGGTTGTTGATGCCGTCGAAGGTAGCGGCTTCGAGCAGAATATGGCGTGTTTCACCATGCACTTCTGTCTCTGCGCCGCCCATCACTCCGGCGATGGCGACCGGGCCGGCCTTGTCGGCAATGACCAGCATCGAGGAATCCAGATTGCGCTCCTGACCGTCGAGCGTCTGCAGTCTCTCACCCTCCGTTGCCGTGCGCACTATGATAGTTGGTCTGGAATCGCCGATTCTGCGGGCCCTGTCGGTGAGAAGATCGTAATCGAATGCGTGGAGCGGTTGGCCCGTTTCCAACATGACATAATTGGTGATGTCTACGATGTTGTTGATTGGCCGCATGCCTGCGCCCGACAGCCGGTTCTGCAGCCATCGCGGCGACTCGCCAACCTTGATGTCACGAAGGACGGTTCCCGTGAAGCGTTGACACAGGTCCGGGTCGTCGATCTGGGCCGAAACATAGTCCGAGGCCGCGTCTTCGCCGCGAGATGCGTCGACATCTTCCGGTAGATGAAGTGCCCCGCCGGTCAGGGCCTGCACCTCTCTGGCGATGCCCCACATACAAAGGCAGCGCGCCATGTCCGGAGTCAGATCGATTTCCAGGATCTCATCGCCGAGGTACCGGCGAAGTGGCTGTCCAACAGGCGCTTCATCGGGCAGCAGGAGAATGCCTTCATGCTCCTCGCTGATCCCCAGTTCCAACTCCGAACAGACCATTCCGCTCGATTCCACGCCGCGAATTCTTGCCTTTTTCAAACTCTTCCGGGGACGAGGCTGCTTGTCGCTATTGGCATCGTTGAGAAGCGCACCTTCACGGGCAAATGCAACCTTTAGGACAGGGAGGTCGCCCGCGGACAACGAGCGGCCCTTGTATTGGAAAAGATTCGGGGCCCCCGTCACCACTCGTTGCAGGTTCATAGCAGCGGGACCGCTCGAAGGCTGGTGGTCAACGTCCACGAGGACCAAGCGGTCGGCATCGGGATGCGGAAGAACTGCCGCGACCTGCCCGACAACCAGTTTGTCCTCTTCCCACCAGTCGCCGGTGTTGGTTGTGCTCGCCTCCTCCAGTCCGGCTAAGGTCAGACGGTCAGCCAAGCTAGGCGTTGCGAGAGGGATATTGACATATTCCCGGAGCCAGGACAAGGGGACAAGCATTGGGTATTCTCAACTGGTGTGGCGGCATTCTGGCAATACCGGAAGCCGGCGGCGAAAATCGCATTTGGGGCGATTGTAGCAGAAGATGGTCTGAAAGCGCAGTTTGGCTAGGTCCACTGTTCACAGGTTAGAGCGCTATGGACGACTTCGTGAGCAAGCGAGCGCCAGTACCCCCAGCAGCGTCGATGCGAATCCAGACTTCGCAACTCTTGCGCGACGGTACCCATTTCTTTGACAGGTACGGTTCGAAAACCCGCAATCTCTTCCGTATCGGTGGGGCTAAGTGCATCGCTCAGGCTCTGCAGGTAGAAGACGTAGCTGACAAAGGGAACCATCGAGTTCTCATTGACAAAATGGCAATCCAGCACGGCCAGGAATCGGCACAATTGGACCTTCTGCCCGGTCTCTTCGGCGATCTCCCGATAAAGCGCCGCCTCTATTCGTTCCCCGCGTTCGATGCGGCCCGTGGGCAATCTATATATGGGCTTTTCGTAGCGGTGCTTTGTATGAAGCAGGATCTCGCCGCTGGACTGGCGGATGGCAAATACCACCTCGCCCCGTCGGTCCGGATTCGGCTGGCCTCGATAGGCGCGCAAATAGGCGTCGGTTTCTATGCGATACCTCCGGCAAAGCGGTTGCCCAAATCTTTCGGCAAGGGCCTGAATTTCCGACTGGTCTATGCGCGGTTCTACATATGACTTTGGGGGCATGGCGGCATCAAAACAGTAGAAAGAGAGATATTCCAGGTACGTGCCGTGTAAGCAAGTTTCAAAGTCTTCGAGAAAGGCCGCCTGCCTCTTGCAGGATCAGCTCTCATCGAGATCTTCTGCGATGAGGGACTGGGCTTCGGCGGGATCGAGGATTATGCCTCCTCCCTCCGCCCCTCCCGGCACACCTATCCCAGATTCACTCAGCTGCGGTGAAGAAGTAAGGCTTTCCAGGCCTTGCCGCAGCTTCATTCTGCTCTGGCGCAACCCCTCAACTTCCACGAGCTGCAGGCCGTAGCGATTCTCTGGATGAAGCAGTGTGTCGATGAGGTCCAGCCCGATCTGTTGTCCCAAATCGCGGCTGCTGTTAAAGGACTTCCAGGGCGCATGGGCGATGCGAAGAAACTCGCGTCCGGCCTGAGTGCGCATTCCCTGCAGTTTGAAGGGAATGATGGTCCTTTCGAGGCGAATGGCCAGTTGCCACTCTGCGCCGAATGGCGCGGTGATGTCTCTGCCAAGGAGAAAGTAGATTCTGTCGACGTTACTAATCAGTTCGAAGAGGGTATCGTAGTCAACGCCTGCGGCCGGTGTGCGACGGATCTCTGCGCCCACCTGAACAGGCAACTCCGCCAGGGTGCGCCCGACAAGTGCCCTTTCCTGTTCCAGGTCTTTGGTTGCACTGACGAAAATGCGCAGTTTCTCTGCCATGGCAGACTGACTAGATTCTGAGAGGATCCCGAGGAGTTTGATTTCAGTCTGTTGCGATTCATATGAATGGCAACAGCGCTATTTAACATTATCAGGCACGAAAACGCCAAAATCCTACAGTCACTGTCGAGAAACTGTACTTCAGAGTGGACCGGCAGACCTCAAGCCGTCTCCGATCCTCGAATTCACTGAGTCAGGTACTACCGGGGTCGGCATCTGCAGAGATTGATCGAGAAACTGTGCTGATAGAAGAGCGCGCGCTGTCTACAGCTTTCAGGTTGAAAAACCTCTCGTCGCGGCAGTCAGTCACATCGTTAACTGGCGCCAGCTATAGGCGACAAGACGGACATTCAGGCCGAGGACGCGGCATCTCGTTTCAGCTGTCGCTCCCAATACTCGAGGTCCGCATCGACCATCAGGCGGGCCAACTCTCCAAAGGAGACGGTCGGCTCCCACCCGAGCTGGCGGCCGGCCTTGGAGGCATTGCCGACGAGAAGGTCGACCTCTGCCGGCCTGTAAAAGCTGTCGTCCTGGACGACGAACTCCTCCCAGTCTAGATCGACATGGCCGAATGACTCCTCCAGGAACTCGCGTACGCTGTGCGTTTCACCCGTGGCGACGACGTAGTCGTCCGGGCTATCCTGTTGCAGCATGAGCCACATCGCCCGCACGTAATCAGGCGCGTAGCCCCAGTCGCGACGCGAATCCAGGTTACCCAGTCGCAATTCATTGCTCAGGCCGAGTTTGATCCGGGCGACCGCGTTGGTGATCTTGTGGGTGACGAACTCCAGGCCGCGGCGAGGGCTCTCATGGTTGAAGAGAATGCCTGAACAGGCGTAGATGTCGTAGCTCTCCCGGTAATTGACCGTGATCCAGTGACCGTAAACCTTCGCCACGCCATAGGGGCTGCGGGGATAAAAGGGCGTGCCTTCCGTTTGGGGGACTTCACGGACCTTGCCGAACATTTCACTGCTACTGGCCTGGTAGAATCGGATCGAGGGATCGACGATCCGAATCGCGTCCAGCAGACGCGTCACCCCCAAGGCGGTGAACTCTCCTGTCAGGACCGGCTGTGTAAAGCTGGTTGGGACAAAGCTCTGGGCTGCGAGATTGTAGACTTCCTGTGGACGGTATTCCTGCAGGATACTGATCAGGCTCAGCTGGTCTAGCAAATCGCCCTGGGCGAGCTCGATTTCGTCCTGGATGTGCCTGATGCGGTCAAAGTTTACGGTGCTTGTACGGCGCACCATTCCGATGACTGTATAGCCTTGGTTGAGGAGAAGCTCCGCCAGGTAACTTCCATCCTGTCCGGTTACTCCCGTAATCAGTGCAGTTGGCATTAAATCAACTCCTGAAGCGATCTGCGCGGCTCGAAAGTGGCCGGGCAGCGAACTAACGGATGCAGTGCGAAAGCCTTCCGGGAGAACTGATCAGCCTTCAAGCCCGAGCGCCTGTCGGTCCCCGAAAGGCATTATGGTTCCCCGCCCTTCTTTCAGACTCCAGACGAGGCCTGAGTGTTTTCCCGCCAGAACTGAAGAACATGGGCCAGGCTCTCACGCAGGGAAATGGTGGGAACCCAGCCTGTCTTCCCGAAGAACCTGTTCGGATTGCAGACGACTCGAGAAACTTCGCTAGGGCGCATTCGCTGTGGATCCTGTTCCACAGTGATTTCAAAGGAACTGAGTTCGAGTAGGACGTTCAACAGATCCTGGACCGGCATGGATGATCCACTGCCGATGTTATAGACGGAGCCTGGTTCTCCATACTGCAGCGCAAGCCAGTAGGCCCGAACCATATCTCTGACGTCGGTGTAATCCCGTTCTGCCTCCAGATTGCCTACTTTGAGCACAGGCCGCTGCAGGCCTTTTTCAATCTCTGCTATCTGCCGAGCGAAGGCGCTCGCCACGAAACTGTCGGACTGCCCCGGCCCGATATGATTGAAGCTGCGAACGCGCACGGTCGGCAACCCGTAGTTGTACCAATACTGCTGCGCCATCAGGTCCTGTGCGACCTTGCTTATGCCATAAGGGGAGTTGGGGCGCAGGGGAGTCTCTTCATCGATGGGAAGGTCGTCAGGCTCGATGAGACCGTAGACCTCCGATGACGCAACCACGAGTACTCGTGCCTTGGGCGTATGGCGCCTTAAGGCTTCGAGCAAGTTCAGCTGACAACTGATGTTCAACTCGTATGCCGCCCACGGCTGGTCCCAGCTGGCCCGAACATCGCTCCACGCGGCCAGGTGAAAGACGAAATCCGGCTCGACCGACTCGACGACCCGGTCGATCCAGGACGGGTTGCGAAGATCCCCTCTATGCAAGTGCATTCGGTCGCGCAGGTTCTGAATCCGGTCGTCGGCGCGATGTATGGTGCCGTGAAGTTCCAATAACTGCGAGGAACTGTCGGACAGGAGGTAGCCTGCAAGCACTGAGCCGACAAAGCCGGAGATTCCGGTGATCAAAACGCGCACGTCGCCCGCCTTTCCTGAAAGCGCAATTATATCAGACTCCTGCAACACAGCGCGAAAGGACACGACAGGGCGGGTGCATCCCAAAATGGGGGTGAACGGTCGCATAACTCCGCAGGCAACCAAGCCACGGTCACTTCCCATTCCAGTTTCCGCCAGACAGAGCGCCGTCTCTGACCACTAACTACTGACAACTAACTACTGCAGTTCTGGGCGGTCGGGCCTGGTCGGCCCTCCCTTGTGCGGGGGCTCCGCCCCCGCAACGCCCCCCCTAATGCCTCATCGACCGGGTGTCGACATTGGCGATAGGCGCCTGTTCGACCGGGATTCGCCAGACCACGTTCCGCCGACCCTACTGTTTCCCTGCAGGCGCCGGCCTTGTCCCTGCCGTGGCACCCTCCCCAAACTGAATTCTTCCACCCTACGGCCAAGCCAGGCGCCTGCACTGCGTCTCGCCCAAAGACGGCATACAACCCCAACCACCGCTGGCACCGATTCCCCGCCAGACTGTTCCCACCCCAAATCTGGGATGCACCAGAGATGGCAATGAAGAATCGACTGCATGGAACAGCCATCCGAGAAAGTGGAAGACTCTGCAAGACTACCCTGAGGACGTAGTCGAGGAAGAGAAGGCACGATGCACTTTTTCATGAAGTTCATACTTCATCTTTTCAAGTGCTATACTCAGAATCCAAGGAGTCACACTGGGAAAGGAACCAAAGGAATGGGGAATCAGAGGATCCATCAGGCAGGGGTAACCACTATCGTTGACATTGTGGCCGGGGGAGCCGGCCTTGCGCGCGGGGGCCTCCTCCTCATCATCATGCTTGTGGTACTCGTCGGATGCACTCGAGAGGCTATGCTCTCCGATCATCTGGATGCGAATCGACCTTCTCTTTATGTTCCAACCTCCGAGGATGACAGGGTCATCACCTTCGAAATCGGTGCGGGTACCCCCGCACGTGACATTTCCGAGAAGCTGGCGTCGGCCGGCCTGATCCATGACGCGGAGCTATTCGAGGCTTACGTAAGGTCGATAGGCCGGGCACACGAGCTAAAGGCGGGGACCTTCCTGCTGCGGTCCACTATGACGCCAATTGAGATCGCGGAAGCTCTGCTGGCCGAGCATGCGACAGGCGTCTCGGTTACAATTCGTGAAGGTTGGCGCCTGGAGCAGGTGGCTGACGCGCTGGCGCTTGATGGGATTGTCCCGGGTGAGGATTACCGGCGCACTGCGCAGATGCCGGACCTCGACGCACTGGGCGAGATAGCTCCTTCCAATTCGGCAACCGCTCCTAAGGTGGATCCGCCCTCCTGCTGCGACGTCAAGATTGACCGCTGGCCGTTTCTGGACGCACGTCCTCAAGGTGCGAGTCTGGAGGGATTCCTGTTCCCTGCAACCTACCAGTTGCCGGCCGCGGAGCCGACAGCCGACGAGTTGATCGCACGACAATTGGACGCGTTTGCGGCCCGAATCATGCCGATTTACCGGAAGGCAGTATCCGATGGTGCGAATCCACCTGAGTTGTATAGGGCATTGATTATGGCCAGTCTGGTCGAAAGAGAGGCAGTGGTGGCAGACGAGCGGCCGACTATCGCTGGCGTCTTACACAATCGGCTGGAAAACAGAATGTTGCTTGAGATAGACGCTACTGTACAGTACGCAATGGGCTATCAGCCGGACTCAGGACAGTGGTGGAAGACACCCGTTTTCCTGGAAGAGTACCAGGGAGTCCTGAGCCCGTACAATACCTATTTGCACAGGGATCTGCCGCCCGGCCCCATAGCAAGTCCTGGCGAAGACTCATTTCGCGCCGTGCTGTACCCTGAGCAGCACGATTTCTTATACTATGTGGCCATTGGGGATGGCAGCGGCGGACACATATTTGCTAAGACTTTCTCTGAGCACTTGCAAAACGTCCAGCGCTACATGAACAGGTAGTTCTGTATCAAGTAAGGAAGTTGACTTCTGGCTCAGAAACTGGTCTCCTCTTCCGGTCTAACGAATCAGGATCAAGCGGCTGATTGCCAGCGACAGAGTCTTTCCGACTAACGCTTGCAGGCCAGACTTTGGAGCAGGACAAGGTCGCCAGTGGACGGCAGCCTGAAGGTGATACCTGAGGCCGGTTTAGTTGACACCGGTCGGGTGATTCCCTAGAATTGACTCGCGGGTCGGTGGCGGAATGGCAGACGCAGCGGACTTAAAATCCGCCGGGGTAACACCCGTGTGGGTTCGAATCCCACCCGACCTACCTGCAGCAAAATCCCCAATTCCCACCAACGAGCAGAAGAAACACCATCACATTTCGAGAGTTCTCCCAACCCCTTAGATCGCCGCTCACTCTCTTGTCTCCGGGGACAATGAATCGACCAGCCTCTTCGATCCGTGAGGGCGTTTTCACCAGGGCTTCTCACTGCACAACAGGGCCGACCTGAAGTGCCCAACGCCCTGAGAGAAACAGTTGGAGGCAGTCAGCCGATAAGGGTCATTGCCATCGGTAAACTGACTTGACAAATCGTACCCCCTGAAGGAAACTAGGCGCACTTCGCCCAAGAGGCAGCCCAGCTCAAAATGGAAAGTCTAGGCTGACGTTCTTAGGCGAGGGGTTCACACCACGGGTTCGACAATCCACCGAATCCACTTCCGTTCTTTTCCACAACCCAATAGGAGGGAAATCAGTGAAGCAGACGAGAATGATCGCGAGTCTATTCTTAATCCTTGGCCTGGTTTTGGCAGGTTGCGGCGGTGCTCAACCGCAGGAAGCCGAGATGGCCGAAGAACCGGCTATGGAGGAGGAAGCTGCTGCGGAAGATGACTCCATGGCCGATGATGACATGATGGGCGACTTCACCGGTCAGGTTGTACAGTACAACACCATCGCAGACTATGAAGCGGCCACGGGTAACGAAATCTCTACATTCCAGCAGTCGCCAATACTGGATGCCGCAGTGGCCGACGGCACGCTGCCTCCGGTCGAAGAACGGTTGCCGGATGAGCCGCTGGTGATGCAGCCGGCCGACCAGATCGGCGAGTACGGCGGCACCATGCGGAATACGCACGAAGGCAACTTCGACTTCCTGGAAGACCTGCTGCGTGAGTTTCCGCACGTGTACGGCTCGAACATGCAGGGCGTCCTGCCCAACGTGTTCATGAACGCTGAAACGAGCGCTGACGGCCTGTCGACGACGTTCACGATCCGCCCCGGCATCAAGTGGTCTGACGGCCATCCGTTTGGCGCCGACGACTTTGTATTCTGGTACGAGGCGATTGCGGCGAACGAGGATCTGAACCCCAACGGCGTCAACAATATGAAGGTTGGCGGCGAGATGGGCACGGTCACCAAGGTTGACGAAAACACTATCGTCATGACATTCAAGGCACCCTACGGTGTGCTGCTCGAACGCCTCAACCGCTGGCGCCCGATGCCGTATGCGCCCGCGCACTATCTGAAGCAGTTCCATCCCGACTATACGGACCCGGACGATGTCAACGCGTTGGCCGAAGAGAGAGGTTTCTCGAACTGGGTAGAGCTCTTCCAGGCCGAGCACGACTGGTACGGCAACCCTGACGAACCTACGATCTTCGCCTGGAAGGCCGTTACGCGTGGCGCCAGTGTTCCGGTCCAGGAGCTGGAGCGGAATCCTTACTACTGGAAGGTCGACACCGCCGGCAACCAGTTGCCCTATGTAGACCACATCAACAGGCCCAACCTCGGTGACCGCGAAGCGATTCTTCTGGACGTAATCGCCGGCCAGACCGACTACATGAACCCGTATACACTGGGATACCTGACCAACTATCCGGTCCTCAAGCAGAACGAAGAGAGCGGCGGCTACAGGGTGCTGCCTCAGTTCGGCTGGTCGGACGTGCTGGGCGTGGTAACGTTCAACATGTCGATTGACGACGACGTATTGCGAGAGCTGTTCCGCAACAAGGAGTTCCGCGTTGCGCTGTCAATCGGTTACGACCGCGACAGAATCAATGAGGTCGTCTTCAATGGGCTTTACAAGCCTTCACAGGTTGCGCCGCCGGACGCGTCGGTCTACAACGGCGCCGACCCCGGCTTCAAGCTGCACACCGAGCACGACCCGGATCGCGCCAATGAGATCCTGGACAGCCTGGGTCTTACCTGGAATGAAGACCAGAGCCAGCGCCTTCTGCCCGATGGGCGACCCTTTGAGCTTTCGGCCCAGGTTCATACCGGCTGGGTACAGCAGGTACCCATTGCCGAGCTGATCGCACAGGGTTGGGAAGACATTGGCCTGAAGACAACGATTGTTCCGTTGGACGGTAGGCTGCACACGGAGCGACGACTGGCCGGAGACTACGAGCTCCAGGTTCGCCCCGTAAACTGGGCGGGCCAGGCCCCGATTATCGGCGCCATGCGCGGCGAGCCCATGCCAATCAGCAGTAGCTGGCTGGTGAACCCGCCGTGGGCGCAGTATGTCATGTCGGGCGGCGCCGAGGGCGAGGAACCGCCCGACGACGTCAAGCGGCTGTACGAGATCTTCGAGGAGTTCATCGCCGAGCCGGATGCACAGAAGCGCTTCGAACTCGAGTCCGAGATGTACAAGATTCACCAGGACAACTTGTGGGTCATTGGCTCGATCAAGCAGCCTGGCGACCTTGAAGCGGTCTGGTACGCGGTGTTCTCCAATCGCATGTACAACATCCCCAATCCGGTGGCACCCGAGTGGTACTACGCCGCTCCCGAAACATGGGCCTACCGGTCTGAGTAAACTGCTTCAGCCGTTCTTCTGAAAACAAGGGAGGCCACCTGGGTGGCCTCCCGACTCTGAGTCAAAACAGATGCTGATATACATTGTGAGAAGGCTGATCGTCATGATTCCGGTGACGATCCTGATCAGTATCATTGGATTCATCATTATCCAGGCGCCGCCCGGCGACTTTGTCAGTTCCTACATTGCCGGGTTGGAAGCACAGGGTGACATAATTGAGCCGGAACTGATCGATTCACTCAGGGCGCGCTATGGTCTTGGTGAACCGATCTATGTACAGTATTTCAAGTGGGTCTCCAGCTTTATTGAGGGCGATCTGGGCTACTCGATGATATACCGAGAACCGGTTGTGGATATCATTGCCCAGAGGCTGCCGTCCAGCTTTACGATCTCGCTGCTCTCTTTGATTCTGGTCTTCGCGATCGGCATCCCCATTGGCATTCTTTCGGCTACCAAGCAGTATTCGCTGGCGGACTATTCGTTTACGGTTGTTGGCTTTCTCGGTGTGGCCACGCCCAATTTCCTGCTGGCCCTGGTAGGGCTCTGGCTCCTGTTCAAGTGGACCGGCAACGTAGCGATTGGACTTTACTCGCCAGAGATGCAAAATGCCCCATTCGGCATTGCTAAGTTCCTGGACCTGGTTGGCCACATCTGGCTGCCGGCTTTGATAGTAGGTACCGCGGGCACGGCAGAACTGATCAGGACGATGCGTGCCAACTTGCTGGATGAGCTGCCCAAGCAATACGTCACGGTCGCACGCGCACGGGGAGTCAAGCCGACGAAACTGCTCTACAAGTATCCCTTGCGAATTGCGATCAATCCCGTGATCAGCACAGTTGGCTGGCTGCTGCCGGTGCTGGTCGAGGGTGAGGTCCTGGTTTCTCTGGTATTGGGGCTGCCAACGATTGCGCCTGTGCTTTTGGACTCGCTCATGCAGCAGGATATGTTCCTGGCGACGAGTATAATCATGATCCTGGGAATTCTTACGCTCGTTGGCACTCTACTCTCGGACATTCTGCTGGCTATCGTCGATCCGCGTATCCGGGGAGCCGTATGACCGAGATTCAAGCTGGCGGAACCGCAATTGATGAGCTGGCTCCATCAACCCAGGGAATGAACGAGGCGCTGCTGTCGGTGCGCGACTTACAAACCCATTTCTTCTCGCGCGAAGGGGTGGTCAAGGCGGTCGACGGCGTCAGTTTCGATATCAAGCCGGGCGAGATTCTTGGTATCGCCGGTGAGAGCGGTTGTGGCAAGAGCGTGACAAGCCAGTCCATCCTGCGGATCCTTCCCAAGAATGGAAAGATTGTGGGAGGGGAAATTCTCTTCCAAAACGACGACCAGATTGTTGATCTGGCAACTGAGGATGCCGATGGCCGTTTGCTGAGGGACATTCGGGGCAAAGAGATTGCCATGATTTTCCAGGAGCCGATGTCTGCATTTAGCCCGGTGCATACGATCGGCGACCAGATCATTGAGACAATTCGCATTCACCAGGAAGTAAGCAAGGAAGAGGCACACGACCAGGCCGTTGAAATGCTGCGGCGCGTCGGTATGCCAAATCCGGCGCGGAACATAGACGAGTACACGTTTAATCTGAGTGGAGGAATGCGACAGAGGGCGATGGTTGCGCTTTCGCTCTCTTGCAGGCCCAAACTGCTAATCGCGGATGAGCCGACTACTGCGGTGGACGTAACCATTCAGGCGCAGATGCTTGAACTGCTTCGGGACATCCAGGCCGATCTGGGCATGGCGATCATTATGATCACGCACGATCTGGGCGTAATCGCTGAACTGACTGACCGTGTCATGATCATGTACTTGGGCAAAGAGGTCGAGCACGGAACGGTAGAGGATGTCTTTCACCGGCCGCAGCATCCTTATACGCGAGGCTTGCTGGCCTCGATCCCCAAAATGGAACCGGGCAGAGTGGAAATCGAGCCGATCGAGGGAGTCGTACCCAACCCCTATGCTATGCCTTCCGGCTGCAAATTCCATACACGGTGCCCTGATTTCATAGCTGGCGTGTGCGAGACCCGAGACCCTCCGCTCGTTGAAGTCGCCAATGGGCACGAAGTGAGTTGCTTCCTCTATGGCGGCAGGGAGGAGCTCGAATGACGGAAACCACCGGCGAAATGAGCATGAACGAGCGCACAATCATCTCGGTTCGCAACCTTGTTAAGCATTTCCCAATCGAGGCAGGCTTTCTGCGCCGGCAGGTTGGCTTGGTGAAGGCAGTTGACGATGTGAATTTCGACCTGAACGAGGGCGAGACGCTGGCCCTCGTCGGAGAGAGCGGTTGCGGAAAGACGACCACCAGCCACTGTATCATCCAGGCGCAAAGGCCCACTGCAGGTCGTGTCCTGTTCCGCATCGGGGACGCGGAACCGATGGATCTCACGCAGATGGAGAAGGGTGAGCTCAAAGAAGCTCGCCGCAACATCCGCATGATCTATCAGGACCCATATTCTTCCTTGAATCCCCGTATGACGCTGCTCCAGATCATCGGCGAGCCGCTGGTCATTCATCGCATGGTCGAAAGCCGGGATGAATTGCAGGAACGGGTCGCGGAGTTACTCCGTCTCGTACGTCTCGATCCTTCAACGCTGAACAGGTATCCCCACGCATTCAGCGGAGGCCAGCGCCAGCGCATCGCGATTGCCCGCGCCCTTTCCCTTTCTCCCAAAGTTGTGATTGCAGATGAGGCTGTGTCGGCACTGGACGTGTCAGTGCAGGCGCAGATTCTGAATCTGTTGAAGGAACTTCAAAACCAGCTCGGACTCACGTACCTCTTTGTTGCCCATAACCTGGCTGTCGTAAAGTACGAGGCCGACAGGGTGGCGGTGATGTACGCGGGCAAGATCGTGGAGATTGGCGAAACCGAGGAGCTGTACACCAATCCCAGACACCCCTACACTGAGGCTCTGATTTCGGCGGCGCCGAATCCCGATCCCGACACAAAGCACCGGGAACGAATCGTGCTCTCGGGCGAAGTCGCCGATCCCGGCAACCTTCCTGACGGCTGCGCCTTTCATCCACGTTGCCGATATGCAGAAGACCGGTGCAGGCAAGAGACGCCCGAGCTGATCGAGGTCGGCGAAAATGATGGGCATTCGCACCTGGCTGCGTGCCATTTTGCGGAAAGTCTGGAGCTAACGGGAATCGCCGGCGCTATACAACGTGAGGAGAGTGTAAGCGCATGACGCAAGCAGCGGGCGCAGCGCCGATTGAAGGGATCGCCGCAGGAGACCAGACCGATCAACGAATTCTGGTCGCATCTCAGTGGCAGCTGATCCGATGGCGCTTTCTGCAGCACAAGCTGGCGGTAATTTCGCTGGTTGTACTGATTTTATTCTATCTTGTCGCAGCTCTTGCCGAATTTGTTGCTCCTTACGACCCTTATATCTTCAGAGAGGAACTCACTCTGGCGCCCCCGCACAAAATCCGCTTTATCGATCCTGAAGGCAACTTTCACCTTCGCCCCTTTGTCCACCCTTTCAAGAAAAGCCTGGACCCAGAAACATACGCTGCGATCTTTGTAGAAGATGAGACTGTAATGCAGCCACTGGGGCTCTTCGTGTCAGGCGACCCGTATAAGCTGTGGGGTGTGTTCGAGAGCGAGATCCATCTGTTTGGCCTGCAGGATCCGGACGCCCGTCTCTCGCTTCTCGGACAGGATACGGTGGGGCGCGATCTGTTTACCCGGATCGTATACGGCGCGCGCATATCGCTCACGATAGGGCTGGTGGGCGTTGCCATGAGTTTCTTTCTTGGAATTCTGATTGGCGGTCTGTCCGGCTACCTTGGTGGAACCGTAGATATGGTGATCCAGCGCATAATTGAGTCCTTGCGCGCATTGCCCACGCTGCCGCTTTGGATGGCCCTGAGCATTGCTCTGCCCTCGGACTGGCCGGTTGTACGAACTTATTTTGCCATCGTTTTGATCTTGTCAATTGTTGGCTGGACAAGCATCGCACGTGTAGTTCGTGGACGATTTTTCGCGCTCCGGGAGGAGGACTTCGTCGGCGCGGCGGAATTGGACGGAGCCAGCAATCTTCGCATTATTTTTCGCTACCTGCTCCCTTCGTTTATGAGCTACATTATAGCCCGGCTGACTCTTGCAATTCCACAGATGATTCTGGGGGAGACGGCTCTCAGCTTTATAGGCCTGGGCCTGCAAGCGCCGGCGATAAGCTGGGGCGTACTGCTGAAGGACGCGCAGGCGATCCGTGTCCTGGCGCTGTCGCCTTGGCTGTTGTTGCCGACAATTTTCGTCGTGGTAAGTATTCTCGCATTCAACTTTGTCGGCGACGGCCTGCGTGACGCTTCTGATCCCTATACCCACGTCTAGCGCCCTCCCGTGCTTTCCCAGCAGATTCGCTTCATTAGGGCTCCTCAACGCTGCCAAAAGGAAAAACAGGAAAATGAATTCGTTTGTTGACTCCAGCAACATTAGGAACGATGAGGATGCCCTGCGCCGGCAGGCTGATAGTGACGGCTATCTCTTTATCCGCAACTTCGTAGACAAGGATGCCATCCTTCAGGCCCGAAGAGACATCATTTCGGTCCTGCGCGAAGTCGGATGGATTGATGACGGGGACGACCCCAATGAGACGATCACCAGCCATGCGCCTCACGTATCGGGAGAACCTGAGTTTTCGCCGGTCTACGACATGGTCCAGTGCTTGGAATCGTTTCACACGCTCGCCCACGACAAGGCGCTTGTGAGCGTCATCGGACATCTTCTCGGTGACGACGTACTCCTGCAGCCCAGCAACATCGCCCGTTTCATCTTCCCGACAAATCTGGAACAAACGACCCCAGCGCACCAGGATTTCGTTCACATCCAGGGGACACCCGATGTCTGGACCGCCTGGCTTCCGCTTGGCGACTGTCCCCACAGCATGGGTGGATTGAGCGTCCTGTCCGGCTCCCACAAGCATGGGATCTTGCCGGTCTCGCGGTCTCTCGGTGCTGGAGGACTGAGAGCGCACTTTGAAAAAATCGGCGGTGAGTGGGTCTCAAGCCCCTTCGAAAATGGCGACATCCTTTTTTTCCACAGCCACACTGTGCATAAGGGTCTGCCAAACCTGTCCGGAAACCGGATTCGGCTCTCGGTCGACTATCGCTACCAGAGGGCCTCGGACCCGGTTATGGACCTGGTCTTGACACCTCACCAGGGCCGGCTCTCGTGGGAAGAAATCTACAAAGAGTGGAAGTCGACTGAGTTCCAGTACCACTGGGAAAAGTACGAACTGACTCCAGTCGAAAAGGTACCGTTTCAGCCGGTTGAAGAGTCTGGGCAGAGCCAGTGAAGGGGAGACTGTCGCAAATGGCTCGGTTCAGGTCGACGGACAATGCCGCGCCTGAGATTCCGGCCAGGGCCGGCTATTGCTGGGCGGCTGTTACTTGGTACTGCACGTCAAATGCGCCCAAAGTAAAGCCGTCATAATGCACATAGCAGGCGTATAAACCTGTGACATGGGCGGCATCTTCAGTAGGAGAGGCGAGCCCGGCGCAGTCGAAGACGGATACGCCAAAGTCTCCACTTTCGGTGAACAGTTGAATTACCGGGGCAGGGCTAACGAACTCGGGCACCAAGAGTGAGGTGTCCACTTCTGAACTCTTGAGCGCTGAGGTTACTTCAGGCCGGACCTGGCTTGGAACTTTGGCCTGGGCGCACGCCTCTTCGGGCTGTGTGCACGGCAACGCTGAAACCACTGCCTCCCACGCTTCGCCAGCCGCCATAGATTTCAACTTCGCGTTCGCGATCGAGCGCCTGCAGCGAGGGAACCGCGAATGTCTCCTCCGTACAAATGACCCCAACTGCGATCAGATCGCACCAAGGGGTTGCCGCGCCGGTACCTGCCTCGTTCAATCTGGTAGGACTCATCTATTGGCCGGGTGAAACTCGATCAGCTGGCTCTCCTGGATTGTGCGCATGTTCATCTCATACTGCAGCGGAGAATCGAACTCAAATGCCAACCGCCCGCGTGACTTGGCCAGATACGTGGCGAACAGCTGGCCGGGGACGCAGTACACCAGCGGGGACAGCGCTTCGGAAACGGAGCCAGCGACCGGCAGGGTCACGTCGGCCGCTTCAGCAAGCTCCGGATTACTTTCGTCAGTGACGACGACGCCGCATCCTCCCATGGTCTGGGTGGTCCGCAACAGTTCCCGTATTCGGCTGACGGACCTCCCCTGTGGCGCGATGAAAAGAACCTGCGTGCCCTTTCCCGTAAGGAAAAACTGCTCGTGCGCCCACTCTTCCAACTCCTGGGAGACGCCGTACACGCGCGGCAATTCATAGGTTTTGGCGGCATAGAACAGGCTGGTGGCAATACTGGGGCCGGAGCCGAGAAAAGTGAAGCTTTCAGTATCTTTGACCTGCTCGGCGTAGGCTTCAGCCGCAGGCGTGCAGATGCCTACAGTCTCTGCGATCAGTTCGGAGGCGGACCGGAGCTCCGCTCGCAAGGCATCCGCCTGCGCCTCTGAGAGACGGCCGCGCACGATCCCCGTCTGGAAAGCAATCAGATAGAGCGTGGTGAGACTGGCCAGATAGTTGACCAGTCCGAAGGAGCCGCGACGCGGTTTCTCGTCGTCTGAGTCCGTTGCCAAATTGCTGGGCATGCCGATCAGCTCCCCCGCGAGTCGAACGCTCTGATCAAGGATGGTGTCGGCTTCCTCAGCAAGCCAGCCCTCTGCATTGCCCGTGATCGCAACCGTCCTGGCGCCCCCAAGGCGAGCGTTTACAAGGGCTTCGACGGAGCGGGTGGCTTTGCCGGAATTCGAGATGCCAAAGACCAGTGAGCCGGGGGGGACGAACTCGGCGGCATAGCGTCCGAACTCGAGTGCCTCCAGAGCATCTGTAGGGACGCCGGCGTAGCGGGCGAAGGCATAGCGGGCCGCCAGGCCTGCGAAGTAGGAGTCACCGCAGCCCGTAATGTAGATGTGAGAAGTCTCCGCGAGCAGGGCGGGATACAGGGCCTCCAACTGAGGTTGGACGGAGTCCATAACCGCCGGGATTGCTGGCCCCTGATTGCTGATCTCATTCAGCATGTCTTCTATGGTCACGGGTATCGGTTCCCCGAATTCTGCCTGGCGTATCGGCCGCGCAACTATCTCTTCTCGATCCATCTCTGCCTCTTGCAAAGTGAGTTATGGGAAGGTGGCCTCTTCGACGGGCATAGCTGCGTGCGGGCCAGGCACTACATGACCAGCATAACCTGCCCGTCTTCAACTGCAACCTCGTAGGTACGCAGTTTGAGGTCGTAGCCAAAGGCCTTGCCGCTGCGAATGTTGTACTCCATGCCATGCCCCGGACAGACCAGGACCTCGCCCTCGTGGGCCCACTGCGTTTCCCAGCACGTGTCAGCGTTACAAATGACAGTGCCTTGCAGCCTTCCCCTGCTCAAAGGGGCTGACTGATGTGGGCAGCGGCCGAACAATGCGAAGAAGTCTCCGTCGACGTTGAAAACCGCGATCTGTACGCTGCCGACCTTGACCTCCATGCGCGTTCCGGGCGGGAACTCTTCTAATGATGCAACTCGGATCTTTCGCCGCGGGCGGCTCTTGCGAGCAGGTTGCATTTCCACAGTCACTTTCGCGGCTTCAGCCCAAAAAAGCGGAGCGCGTTTTCCCCCAGGATTTTGCGGCGGAGCGTATCCTCCATCTCGTAGCGCATGAAGCCCGCGATAAGGTCCCTTTCCAGGTGCGGCCAGTCCGAGGCCCACATGGTCGTATCCTGGCCCTGGTACAACTCGATCAGTTTGACCAGGTCGCCGCGGCGGGGAAGCGCTTCCAGTTCATGCGTGCCAATGTACCAGTCGCGTATGTAGTCGCTCGGCTTCTTCTCCAAGGCCGGCAACTCCGTGCGGTATCGCAGGTAGGCGGCATCCAGCCGGTACATGATGAAGGGCATCCATGTGAGCCCGGCCTCGAGAATGGCGAATTTCAGGTTGGGGAATCTGACGGGGATGCCGGCGCAGACTACCGACATGATCTGCAGCATCGATGTGAACGGAAAGCCCATGCTGTTGACCTGCATGAGCGTGTGAAAGTGGGCAACTCGTAGCGGATAGTTGTCGTGAATGAGGGCCTCGATGCCATGGAAACTGATAGGGAGGTCGTGCCGGGCCGCGGCTGCGAAGATCGGCCAGTACTTTTCGTCGCCAATTGGCGGGTTGACGCCCACATCGGGGATACATACGCTGACAACGTCAGGGTGGGCCGCATGGCTCTCTATTTCCTGCGCGGCCCGTTCCGGGTGTTGTGGGGCAACGACGATCGCGATCTTGACGCCGTCCAGGTTCCTGTAGGCGTCGACCATGTATTGGTTGTAAGCGGCGGCGAGAGCTGCGGCCCATTCCGGTTCCGGCAGGTAGCCTATCGGCAGGAGCTCGCTGGGGAAGAGAATGCTGTAATCGATGATTCCCTTCTGCATCCTCGCCAACAGGTCTTCCTTTGTTGCCAGCTTGGCGCGCGGCGGCTTGTCATAAGATGAGCCTAGCCAGGCGATGTGGGCAATCATGTTGCGCAGCGAGTTGCCGGGCTCTCCTTTGAAGTCGGCTTGGAGAACGGTCTCCATTCGCTTGCGAAAGTGCCCCTCCATGTAGTCGAGCATGAACATGAGCGTGTCATCCACGTGCACGTCAACGTCGACTATCGTCAGGCCTGCAAGCTCATCGCCGTACTGGTCGAGATCTTCGTCCTGGACCGGATTGGAGGAGGGCTCGACTCTCTGGACTATGACGGATTGCCCATCGTCTGCCATCGGAGTATCTCCTGTCGACCTTATTTGAGAGGCGGAATCCACTCTCAACAGCGACCGCCTGCAGTTGCAGTGCCGTGCGTTTGGAGTTTAGCAGACGAGTGTGAGCGCATCCAAATCAATCGGCGGATTGGCCGTTGCCGGCCCCCCTGGCCGCGCGGGGATTCATCACGTCGATCAGACCGTCGCCGACCAGGTTGACGCTCAGGACAAGCAGTGTCAGGACGAGACCGGGAAAGCCAGGGTACCAGGGCGCAACCGTGATGTAGCCGCGACCGTCGCTGATGATAGAACCCAGACTGGGCGTCGGCGGCTGAATACCGAATCCGAAGAAGCTCAAGCCCGCTTCGTACATGATGGCGCCGGGTATTCCCATCGAGAAGGCCACGACAATCGGCCCCATGCAATTTGGCAGCACGTGGCGGAGCAGAATCCGCCAGTTGCCGGCGCCGACACTGCGCGCCGCCTCCACGTAGGTCTGCCCTCTGATCGCCAGGACCTGCCCCCTGACCAGGCGGGCCACGTCGGGCCAGGCCACAAGCGCCAGTGCCACGCAGACCGTCACCAGTCCGGGACCGAGCACTGCCGTCACCGTCATGGCCAGCAGTATCACGGGAAAGGCGAGCATGATGTCGGTGACGCGCATGATGACGTCATCAACCGTTTTTGGGAAATAGCCTGAGATCAGTCCCAGCAAAGTGCCGGCTACCATCGACAGTCCGCGCACCAGAAGGCCGACAATCAGCGAAGTGCGCAGGCCGAAAACAACGCGGGCGAAAATATCTCTTCCCAGTTGATCGGTGCCAAACAGATTGCGCGGGTTTGGAGGGAACGGCGGCGTGAGCGTCTCGCCGTCCTGCTCGCGGCGCATTTCAATCTGGGTGGGGTCGCTTACGATGAAGGGCGCGAGGGCTGCCAGCAGCACGAAAATAAAAATGACTGCAGCGCCGACCAGGGGCAGTCGGGCCTGCCGGAAGCGGTGCCAGTCAAACGTAGCGAATTCGCGGATTGATGAACGCATACAGTAGATCCACGACCAGGTTGACCAACGATACACAGACCGCCAGGACGATTACAGAGGCTTGCAGGGCGGGCAGATCACGAAAGACGAGGGCGTCATATGCGTACTTGCCAATGCCCGGCCAGGCGAAGATCACTTCGATGATGGGTATTCCCCCAAGCAGGCGCACGAAGTCAGTGCCAATGGTCGTCACGATCGGAATCAGCGCGTTCGGGAGAATGTGGCGGCGCATTACCAGCACGCCCCTCAGCCCCTTGGCGCGAGCGGTCCGTATGTAGTCCTCTCCCATTACCTCCAAGAGTGCGGCCCGGGTGATTCTGGCCAGGAGTCCCAGCGAAGGCAGTGCCAGCGTGACGGCCGGAAGGATGATAAAGCTGTCGAACCCTGAACCATATCCTGACGGGGGCAACAAACGCCAAAAGACGGCGAAAACAATCTGCAGCATGAGGGCAAGCCAGAAGAGGGGAAAGGAGAGATTCAGGGCCGCGATCGTCATGATCACACGGTCGGCCCTGCCGTTACGGCGCGTGGCGGCAATAACGCCGAGCCAGATGCCTATGAGCGCACTGGTCAACTCGGCAGCTATGGCCAGCTGCACCGTCTTGGGAAATACTTCCAGGATGTCCTTCAGGATGGGTCGGCGTGACTGGTAGGAGCGCCCAAACTCTCCCCGCGCAAGGTCCCACAGGTTGTCCAGGTACTGGACCCATAGTGGGCGGTCGAATCCCATCTCCTCCCGAATTGTTGCTACGACGTCGGGGTCCGAGAAGGGCCCGGCCATCATGCGGGCGGGGTCCCCGGGCAGGATGTTCAGCAGAGCAAATAGGACTGTAACAAGCCCGATCAATATTGGGACAAACTGTAAGAGCCGTCGGATCGAATAGCCGAGCATACTGGAGCGGCGGGGATCTCAGTCGAGTTTTCTCAAGCTGAAACGGGCATTTGATCAAAAAGTGGCAGCAACAAAGCTTTTTTCAATGCTCGACGCCGGACGAGGCCAACGCATGTTTTTTTCACTCCTCACTCTTCTTCCCTCTCTCCTCGCTTTTTTGGCGGTCGGGCCTATTCGGCCCTCCCTTGTGCGGGGGCTCCGCCCCCGCAACGC
>WTGY01000204.1 GCA_011523365.1 Caldilineaceae bacterium | reverse complement strand
GTTGAATTTGTGGAGGCGATGACGGAAGCGGGGTTTTTGGGGGCGCTGATCCCGGAGGAGTATGGGGGTGGGGGCGCCTCGGTTGCGGAGGCTTCGGTTATTCTGGAGGAGGTGAACCGGAGCGGGGGGAATGCAGGTGTGTGCCATGCGCAGATGTATGTGATGGGCGCGCTGGTGCGGCATGGGTCGGCAGAGCAGAAGGAACGGTGGCTGCCGGCGCTGGCGGAGGGGGAGCTGCGGCTGCAGGCGTTTGGGGTGACTGAGCCGACGGCGGGGTCGGATACGACACGGATACAGACGCGGGCGGAGCGGGACGGCGATGAATATGTGATCACGGGGCAGAAGATCTGGACGAGCCGGGCGGAGTATTCAGACCTGATGCTGCTGCTGGCACGGACGACGCCGCTGGAGGCGGTTAAGAGACGGACGGAGGGGCTGTCGCTTTTTCTGGTTGATCTGCGGGGGGCGGATGAACGGGCGTTGACTATCCGGCCGCTGGAGACGATGATCAATCATCATACGACTGAGATCTATTTTGACGGGTTGCGGGTGCCGGCGGAGAACCGGATCGGCGAGGAGGGGATGGGGTTCCGGTATATTCTGGATGGGATGAACGCGGAGCGGATTTTGATCGCGGCGGAGTCGATAGGGGATGGGGGCTGGTTTATCGAGCGGTCGGTAGCGTATGCGAATGAGCGGGTTGTGTTTGACCGGCCGATCGGGCAGAACCAGGGGGTGCAGTTTCCGATTGCGCAGGCGTATGCGAATCTGCGGGCGGCCGATCTGATGCGGTGGCAGGCGGCGGAGCTGTTTGACAGCGGGAGCGCTTGCGGCGCGGAGGCGAATATGGCGAAGATGCTGGCAGCGGACGCGGCGTGGGAGGCGGCGAACGTATGCCTGCAGACGCATGGCGGCTTTGGCTTCGCGAGGGAGCATGACGTGGAGCGCAAGTTTCGGGAGGCGAAGCTGTATCAGATCGCGCCGGTGTCGAACAATCTGGTGCTGTCTTATCTGGCGCAGCATGTGTTGGGTTTGCCGCGATCTTACTGATTGTTGCGTAGGGCGTATTTCGTATTGATTCAAACTGGGGAGGATAGGTCTTTCTGATGGCTTTGCCACTGTCGCATGTTACTGTGGTTGCGTTGGAGCAGGCGATTGCGGCGCCGCTGGCGACGCGGCATCTGGCCGATTTGGGGGCGCGGGTGATCAAGGTGGAGCGGCCGGGCGGCGGGGATTTTGCGCGCCATTATGATACGGCGGCGGGAGGGCTGTGCAGCCACTTTGCGTGGGCGAACAGGTCGAAGGAGTCGATCACGCTGGATTTGAAGTCGGCAGGGGGCAAAGAGGTCCTGGGCCGGTTGCTGGAGGGGGCGGATGTTTTTGTTCAGAATCTGGCGCCGGGGGCAGTGGAGCGGTTGGGGTTCGGAGATGAGCGGCTGCGGGCGGACTACCCGGAGCTGATCGTGTGTCACGTGAGCGGGTACGGCGCGGACGGGCCCTACCGCGACAAGAAGGCGTACGACCTGCTGATCCAGGCGGAGACGGGTGTTGTCGCGGTCACCGGCAGTGAGGAGGCGCCGGCGAAGAGCGGGATTCCAGTGGCGGACATTGCCGGGGGGATGTACGCGTACAGCAGCATTCTTGCGGCGCTGCTGCAGCGGGAGCGGGACGGTGGGGGGTGCGTGCTGCATGTTTCGCTGTATGACGGGTTGTGCGATTGGATGGGATTCCCGGCCTATTTTGCTTTAGGAGGAGAGCGACTGCCGCGTACGGGCGCGAACCATCCTTCGATCGCGCCGTACGGGCCGTATGCAGTCGGAGACGGGCGCACGATCCTGTTCTCGATTCAGAGCCAACGGGAGTGGGAGCAGCTTTGTACCGTAGTGCTAGACAGGCCCGAGATTGCAGGCGATGCCCGTTTCTTGGACAATATGCGGCGTGTGCAGAACAGGGCGGCGCTGCGGGCGGAGATCGAGTCGGTCTTCGCGGGCATGACGGCGTCGGAGGTTGCGGAACGGATGGAGCGAGGGAAGATTGCCTATGCGGCGCTGCGGGAGCTGGAGGAGTTCTGGGCGCATCCGCAGCTGGCGGCGCGGGGTCGGGTGGCGGAGGTGGGGTCGCCGGTGGGGCCGCTGCCGGCGATGCTGCCGGCGACGACGAGCGAGTCCTGGCCGGCGCGCTTCGAGGCGATCCCGGACACGGGGGAACATACGCGGGCGCTGCTGGAGGAACTGGGCTATGGTTCGGAGGCGATCGAGGGGTTTGAGCGGGACGATGTGGTGTGAGGGAAATGCAGTTTCTAGTTTCTAGTTTTTGGTAGTTAGTTTTCAGGTAGCTAAGAGACAATGTCCTGTTTGTGTACTGTGTGCGGTCTGTGTGGGCGGAATGTACGGCCAGTATTTGTGTAGCGGGCTGGCGATGGTCATGGCGGTGAACGTTGGGGACGTATGGGCGTTGCCTCGCCTGGCTTGCTTGCGCTGGCACTTACTCGGAATGTGCCAAGACGCGGGTTTGGGGGGGGTGAAGCCTGGCCGCCGCGAGAGGCCAACTTCAAATTCGCCACACACTCGCTACGGCGCGGACAATGGGGGGGCGTTGCGGGGGCGGAGCCCCCGCACAAGGGAGGGCCGACTAGGCCCGACCGCCCAAAAGCGAGGAGAGAGTGAAGAGGAGTGAGGAGTGAGGAACGCCCTTGCTCACTTCACTCGGCATCGCGAACTGGAATTGTATCGGGAGGGGCGGAGATGGCGGCAGGGTCGGATGGCGAGGGGCGCTTTTTTGAGGATTTCAGTGTGGGGGATGTTTTTGAGCACAGGTTGGGGCGCACTGTGCTGGCGGCGGACAATGTTTGGTTTACGCTGCTGACGGTGAACCCGAATCCGATTCATTTTGATGCTCACTATGCGAGCCAGACGGAGTGGGGGCGGCCGCTGGTGGATTCGACGTTTACGCTGGCGCTGGTTACGGGGCTGTCGGTGGCGGATATTTCGCAGAATGCGGTCAATCTGGGCTGGGACGAGGTGCGGCTGCCGGCGCCGGTGTTTGAGGGCGACACGATATACGCTCAGAGTGAGGTGTTGCATCTGCGGGCTTCGAAGAGCCGGCCGCATCAGGGGATTGTCACGGTGCGGACTGTTGGGTTCAATCAGGACGGGGTGGTAGTAATCGAGTTCAGACGTACGCTACTTGTCTACAGGCGCGGTCATGGTCCGAAATCTAGTCGGCCGGTTATTCAGGGTACTGCATGAGGGGCAGCGGAGGCGGACGCCAGGGCGTCCAGGCAACAGCAGATTGACCACTATTGGGGCTGAATTCAGGTCCGGTTCAGACGAGTCGACGATGATACGCCTGGAAACGCCGCGACTGACGCTGATGGCACTGACGGTGCAGCAGATGCGCTGGCAGCGGGACAGTTTTGCGCGGCTGGAGCAGGCGCTGGGCCTGGCGGCGAGCGGGCAGCGGTTGGAAGACGAGTTACGGCCGATCGTTTCGCGGGCGATCAGTCATATACGGCGCAGGCCGTACCATGCGCGCTGGCATTGCCAGTGGGCGGCGGTGTTGAAGGAGGAGCGGCGCATTGTAGGCAGCCTGGCGTTTAAGGGTCCGCCGAATCGCGATGACGAGGTGGAGATCGGCTACGGATTCGATCCGTCATACCACAACCGCGGGTTGGCGACGGAGGCGGTCGGGGAAATGGTGCGGTGGGCGCTGGGTGAGGAGGGTGTGGAGGCGGTGATTGCGGAGACGGCGAATATGAATGTGGCGTCGATGCGGGTGTTGCAGAAGGTTGGGTTTGTAATCACGTCGGCGACGCAGCGGTACTTGTATTGGAAAATCAGTTTTTAGTTTTCAGTTTCTAGTTTTTAGTGAACACCAGTCTTGCCAGTCCTTTGAGGTTTGGCTGAACTGAGAAATGCGAGGGCAAGACCCGGACTTTCCAAATAAGGGCATGAAGGGAGGCGGTCAGTTTTTTTGGACGATGTAGACGAGTTCGGAGGGGTAGGAGAGGGAGTCGGCTTGCCAGCCGGCTTTTTTGATCTGGGAAAGGAAGTTGGCTGTGTAGTGTTGGGCCATGCCTTGTTTGCGGCCGGCGAGGGTGTGGTTGGGGAAGGAGACGATGAGGATGGGGGCGTCGATTTGGTGGAGGAGACGTTGGCCGGCGCCAGTCTCGATCTGTTCGAGGCAGGGCAGTGTTTTGAGGAGGAAGGCGACGTCGGCGGGCGGCGTGCTCATGCGGTCGAGGACGTTGCACTGTTGGGCGGCGCCGGCGTAGCCCATGGCGTCGAAGAAGTGGTTGAGGAAGTCGATCTGGTCGGAGTAGATATCGTAGGAGAAGTAGGGCACGTCTGGAGGGAGGGGCATCCAGGGGCGGGACAGTGGGTGCAGTCCGCAGGCGATATCGAGGACCGACCGGACGGGCGGAAGCCGCTGGAAGAGCTGCGGATGGAGGGTGTCGAGAATGGGGAGTCTCTCGTGGGTTGAGGCGTGGGCGGACATGAGCTGGCGCAGAAGGGTGCGCACGGTTGGGTCGGTACTTGGGTCGCTGCCGGGTCCGCGATTGGCGGCGGTGACGGTCGTTTGCAGCTGGCGGAGGGCGTCGTCGTAGTCGAGGTTGCGGCGGACGTAGGCGGCGGCGCTCTGATGGAGCTGGCTTTTGGCGGCTTTGACGGCCTCTTTGAGGGTACGGCCCTTGGCGAGTTCGGCGGCGGCGATGTCGCGTACCAGGCCGGGATGCATGGAGCGGTATTTGCGGGCGGTCAGGATGGAAGCCAGCGCCTGGTCCAGTTGGTCGTCGGGCGGCGGCGGGTCGGCGTTCATTGTGGTTGGGGCGACTGGATTGCCGGGGGGCCGAGAGTGCGGCGGTGCAGGCCGTTTGCCGGGGAACTGTTATTTGACGGGTCAGGCCCGGCCGTTGCCGCCGGTGTAGCGCTGTTTCAAGGCGCGGTTGACGTCGCGTTCGGCGTCGCGTTCGGCGTCGCGCCTGGCGATGGACTGGCGTTTGTCGTACTGCCGTTTGCCGCGTACGAGGGCGATCTGGACTTTGGCGAGGCCGGCGTCGTTTATGTACATGCGCAGGGGGACGATGGTCCAATTGCGCTGGGTTGCGCGCGCGTGGAGGTGATCGATCTGGCGCCGGTGCAGGAGCAGCTTGCGCGAGCGGGTTTCCTCGTGGTTGGAGCGATTGCCGTGCCGGTACTGGGCGATGTGGACGCCCATGAGCCAGGCCTCGCCGTTGCGGACGAGAACGAAACCTTCACGCAGGTTCACTGAGCCGGCGCGTACGGACTTGATTTCGGTGCCGGTAAGCGCGATACCGGCTTCGAAGGTTTCCTCGATGAAGTAGTCGTGACGGGCTTTGCGATTTGTGGCGACGGTGCGCGGCCCGGTCGGCACCGTCTTCGTCTGCTGCTTCTTTTTAGCCAATTTCTGTATTCTTGGTCAGTGGGAGCGCCTCGTTACTCCCCGGTTCTGAGTAACTCGAGGGCGCGATCGAGTTGCGGGTCTTCCTCGTTTTCTCTCTGCTCGACGGTCCTTTCGACGACGATGTCGGGCTCCAATCCGGTGTCGTCGATAGATCGATCGGACGGCGTGTACCAGAGGGCGATGGTCACGCGCAGAAGGCTTTCGTCGCTGAGGGTATGGGGCAGTTGGACGCTGCCCTTGCCGAAGGTCGTCACACCGAGCAGGCGGGCGCGCTCGACGTCCTGGAGGGCGCCGGCGACGATTTCACTGGCGCTGGCACTGCCTTCGTTGACGAGCACGATCATGGGCAGGTCATCGGGAACGAGGGCACTTCCTTCGGTGTTGTAGATTTCTTCGGTGCCGTCGCTGAAGCGCTCGATGAGCACGCGCTCGTCTTCGAGGAAGATGCTGGCCACTCGGATGGCCTCGCGCAGAAGGCCGCCGGGATTGCCGCGCAGGTCGAATATCAGGCCCTGCGTGTCGTCGGTCAGCAGGCTCTCAAGCTCGTCGCGCAGCTTCTTGCTGGCATCGACGGAAAACCGTTTGAGGGCGACATAGGCGTATTCGTCGTTGTCCCCGTAGATCTCGCTCTCGACAACGGGGACATCGATCCGAGCGCGGGTAACGGGAAACTCCAGAGGTTCATCCAATCCTTCGCGGCGGACGGTCAAGTGGACTTCGGTACCCTTAGGCCCCTTAATCCTGTTGATGGCTTCGTTCAGGCCGGTCAGTTCGGCCACATCCTGGCCGTTGATGGCGATGATGAGGTCGCCGGGGCGAATGCCGGCATTCCAGGCGGGTTGATCCTCAAAGGGTTCGATGATGCGCACTGCGCCCTCGTCTTCGGCCCATTCGACCATAGCGCCGATGCCTTCGAAGCTGCCCTCGATGCTCTCCATGAAGCTGGTCGCTTCATCGGGGGCCAGGAAGCCGGTGTTCTTGTCGTCAAGGGTTTCGAGCACACCGCGGATGGCGCCGTAACTGCGTTCGTTTGGCGCGGGCAGTTCTCCGTAGAAGTCCTCTTCGACCAGCTCCATTGCTTCCCAGAAGATGTCCAGGTCGCCGGGGGCGAGGGCGCGGTCGGTCTCAGCTGCGATCACGGTTGAGCCGGGGTTATCGTCGGCGTTGCTCAAGCGGCCGATCGCAAAGCCCATAGCGGAGCCCACAGAAAAGATCACTGCGGCGGCCAGAAGGACGGCGCAGCCTGTGAGATGCAGCTTTTGGCGGGAGGAGATCTGTTTTCCCAGACTAAGCCTGGTCAGCGCAGTCTGTTTGTCGCCATTACCCATTGGGAGATTCCTGAGCGAGTAAGACCCGGACGAACGGCGGCGAGTGCGCCGCCCGTCTTCCCTTGTGACGGAACGAGCCTGGCAGAAAGTCGCTTTCGAACGGATGAACTTCCAGAGATTCTACCATACGGGGTGGTTGCGGGAAAGGAATCGAGCATCCAAAGGGGTGCATCCCAGATTTGGGATGGGAACAGTCTGGCGGGGAATCCGTGCCAGCGGTGGCTGGCGTTGTTTACCGTCTTTGGGCGAGACGCAGTGCGGGCGCCAGACCTGGACGTACGGCGGCGTCCGTCAGTTGGGGAGGGTGCGAGGTCAGGCACAGGGCCGGCACGTGAGAGGATCTGATGGGGCTGGCGGGACGTGGTCTGGCTGGACACGTTCGAATAGGCACCTGTTACGAACATCGACACCCGGTCGGGTAGGCAGTAGGGGGGGCGTTGCGGGGGCGGAGCCCCCGCACAAGGGAGGGCCGACTAGGCCCGACCGCCCAGAACTGCAGTAACTGCAGTAGTCAGTAGTTAGTAGTCAGTGGTCAGTGAAGGCAGCGAATGAAGGAGGGAATCGGGATTCTTTGGCGGGTGGAGAACGGGGCTATAATTGGGAATGCGGAGGTGCTTTGGGCGGGTGATTGGGCGCATCTTTGCCATGAGCCTCTGAACAGGGAGACAATTGCAAATGCGGGAGGGGGAGAGATGACGGTCAGGACGGAAGATATTCAGCGACCGCGGCGGGCGCTGGTTGCGGGGCTGGCGGAGATTGGGTCGGCAACGGCAAGCGGAGAGTTGAGCAGGATGGGTATAAGCGATCCACAGATTCGGGGGCCGAGGCCGTGGACGCCAGGGAAGGTTGCGGCAGGGCCGGCGTTGACGCTTCAGTTCATGCCGAAGCGGGAGGATCAGTACAGCGTAGACGAGTACAACGACCCGGAGAAGCAGCTTCACCGCCATGTCCTGTACCATACGCAGCCGGGGGATATGGTGGTTGTTGACGCAAGGGCGAACATGGCGAGCGGTGTTTTTGGCGAGATGATGCTGACCTATTTCCAGGGCCGGGGCGGGGTGGGTGTGGTCGTTGACGGCTGCATCCGCGACTATCCGAAGGCGCAGGAGTTGGAGCTGGGGTTGTGGCTGCGGGGCGTGACGCCGAACTTCCACACGCAGACGAGTATTTTCCCGTTTGCGGTCAATGTGCCGGTGGCCTGCGGCGACACGCTGGTGATGCCGGGCGACATCGTGGTGGCGGATGACGACGGCGTTGTGGTCGTGCCGATTGCGCTGGCGGAGGAGCTGCTGGACAAGGCAGGTGAGCACGCGGAGTGGGAGGAGTTTTCGCGCATGAGGCTGGCCGAGGGGGGAGACCTGCGCAAGTACTATCCGCTGCGTGAGGACGCCCGGGCGGAGTACGAGGCGTGGAGAGAACGGCAGTAGTCAGTGGTCAGTGGTCAGTGGTTTTGCAGCTCAGTTTTGGTGGAAGAGGGTGCGTGAAGAGAACGGCTTGAAGTGTGGTATTATCGGGGAGTCGCCGCAGGTTTCAGTGAGGGATGGGTGGCTTAACTGTGTCTTCGTTTGCCGAGTCGAAGAGAATGCCTGGCAGTGAGTGGTTCAAGGACCGGCCGCGGCTGTTGGAGGGCGTCTATGCGGGCTCGAAGTTGGCCTTGCGGGTGCTTTACCCGCTGCTGAAGCGGGTTCTGCCGGCGGGGTTCAGGGAGCGCGTGTTTGTATGGAGCGAAGAGGTATCGAAGGGCTATCTGTTCAACTGCCAGATGTGCGGGCAGTGTATTCTGCACAGCACGGGCATGACCTGCCCGATGAACTGTCCGAAGAATTTGCGCAACGGGCCCTGCGGGGGTGTGCGTCAGAACGGGCACTGCGAGGTGATCCCGGAGATGCCGTGCGTGTGGGTGCAGGCGTGGCAGCGGGACGCGCAGATGGGGCGCTACGGGGGCGAGATTCAGCTTCTTCAGCCGCCCGTGAACCGCGCATTGCAGAACAGCAGCGCGTGGCTGAACCTGCTGGAAGGCGTGGACGCGCAGCAGCCTTCCGGCTGGAGTGCGATTGAACTGGAGTAGAACGGTCCGACGCCGGGCTGCTCCTTGCTCCTCTCGCAATCCGAGACACTACTTTCATTCCTCTGACTTAGAGAATCCACCTCTCTTTCACACTCATGGCAGATCCAGACCAGACTTCTGCGGCCGGTGAGTGGGAATCGCATGGCGGCGAATCCCGACTGCGACAGGTGTTGGAGGCCGGTCACTTTGCAGTGACGGCGGAACTGAACGCGCCGGACTCGGCGGACCCGAAGGATGTCTACGCCAACGCGGCGGAGCTGGGCGACGTATGCGACGGCATCAATGCGACGGACGGTTCGGGGGCAAACTGCCACATGAGCAGCGTGGCCTGCTGTGCGCTGATGGCGCGGGCGGGCTATGAGCCGGTGCTGCAGATGGGTTGCCGGGACCGGAACCGGATTGCGATTCAGGGCGATCTGCTGGGGGCAGCGGCGCTGGGCGTACGCAACGTCCTGTGCCTGACGGGCGATGACGTGAGCGCGGGCGATCAGCCGGAGGCGCGGCGCGTGTTCGACTTTGACGCGCTGCACCTGCTGCGCACGGCCCAGATCATGCGGGACCAGGGGGTATTGCTGAGCGGGCGAAAGTTGACGACGCCGCCGGAGTTTTTCCTTGGCGCGGCGGCGAACCCGTTTGTACCGCCGCAGGACCTGCGGCATCTGCGCCTGGCGAAGAAGATCGAGGCGGGCGCACAGTTCATCCAGACGCAGTACTGCTACGACGTGCCGGTTTTCGAGGCGTTCATGCGGCGGGTGCGGGATATGGGGCTGCATGAGAAGGTTTATCTGCTGGTCGGCGTAGGGCCGCTACGCTCGGAACGGGCGGCGGAGTTTATGCGCAGCCGGGTGCCGGGTGTGCACATTCCGGATGCGGTCGTGGACAGGCTGGCGAAGACGCCGCGGAAGGGAAAACGGGAAGAGGGCATCCGGATCTGTGTGGAGATCATCGAAGAGGTGAAGCGGATCGAAGGGGTGCGCGGGGTGCATATCATGGCATACCGGCAGGAGGAGGCGGTGCCGGAGATTGTGGAGCGGGCGGGGATATTGCGGGAGAAGCCGAAGGAATAGGGATTTGACTTCGGTTCGAAAGCGGGGGAGCTGCCAGTACGGTGGCTCCTTTTCTATTTCCGGCGCATGTCAATAGCTGAGGGCTCGCAACCGGCGTTTCCAGATTCCGGGCTCTCGTCCTCCTCCGTCTGACGCCGCGCCACTTTCACTGCGCGGGCCCTACCCGGTTTTTGCATGCGGTCCGCCAAAGTCTGTGAACGGACCGCCCCCTCTTTCCTCAGTCGCAGGAATCCTCTAAGCACCACTTAGTTCGGTATCTTCCGTAGGGTCAGGGAGGCCGAAGAAGCCTGTTTGTCAAGCATCGATCTGCCGACTATACTTTATATTGATTTTGATTGTTGGCTCCAGAATGGTTCTCCGTCGATTCCTTTTGCCAAGCGTAGCGCGAAACTCAAGTCAACCCAGAAAGAAGGAGCGAACCATGAAGAAGCATGTAATTACTCGACGCCAGTTCATCCGGGTGTCCAGCATGACCGTCCTCGGAAGCGCGCTGGTCGCCTGCGGGGCGCCGGCAGCGCCGGCCGAGGAGCCGGCGGAAACTCAGGCAGAGCCTGAAGCGGCGGCAGAACTGCCGGCTGCGACTACAGGTCAGTACTCGGAGAGCCCAACCAGTGCCGAGCTTGTCAGTGCCGGTGAGCTGCCTCCCGTCGACGAGCGGTTGCCTACGAATCCGCTTGTGTGGGCGGACTACGACGTGGTGGCGATGGAGAAGGAGCAGGGCCAATACGGCGGCACTGTCCGCATCGGAAATGCCGGCGGCATCAACGGCCTGGCCACTTTCGGCCTGGCGCGCTACACGGCTGACGATACGCGCACTTTCGTAGCCGACATGGCGGAGAGCTGGGAAGTCTCAGACGACGCCACCAGCTTCACGTTCCACCTGCGTGAAGGCCACAAATGGTCCGACGGTACGCCACTCACGGCACACGACATGCAGTGGTACTACGATAATGTCATCCACTCGGAGTATCTGGATTCGCCGATGGGCTGGGCGGGGATGGAGACCACGACCGACAGGATCGTGGCTGTCGACGACTTCACCGTCCGTTTTGAGTTTGCGAAGCCCAACTCGCTCTTCCTTGAGCTGAGCCGCGGCGTAGCCGGCGGCGAAGCCGGTCTGTGGAGCCAGTCGGCGCCCCACTACGTGCAGAAGTACCATCCCGATTACAACCGGATGGACGAGTACGACGATCCCAAGGAGCAGTTTCAGAAGGAGGTGCAGGACCGACTGCCTTTCCAGATGACGATTCAGGATCCCGAGCGGCCGGTGCTCTGGGGCTGGAAGCCGTTCGAATACGCGGAGGGGCAGATCGCCCGCCTGGACCGCAACCACTATTTCCACTGCGTAGACCGTTGGGGCCAGCAGATGCCATATGTCGAGGTGATGGAGAACCTGCTGCTTGGCTCACGCGACAAGGATGTCATTTTGCTTAAGCTGGTCGCGGGGGAAACTCACTGGGAGCGCCGCCTCGGCTCCGTTACCGACGTACCATTCCTGAATGAACAGGCCGGCGACACGCTTGATTTCATCTACACGATCAAGCCCGAGGGCGCGCAGCAGGGCATCTATTTCAGTGCCCACGCGGATGACGAAAACATGGACGCCCTCCTGAAGCAGGCCGACTTCCGGCGCGCGCTCTCGATCGCAGTCGATCGGGCTACAATCAACGAGACGGCCTACTTTGGCCTTGGCAAGATCGGGCACGGCTTCAGCCTGCCCGGCGTCTTTGACCCGGAGATCGATGGCAAGTGGGTCGAATACAATCCCGAAGCCGCATCGCAGATGCTTGACGATCTGGGCATAACGGAGAGAGACGACGAAGGGTTCCGCACCTACGAAAACGGCGAAACCATGACCTTCATTCTCGGCTCCGCGCCCGGCTGGCATCCCGGTGCACAGGAATCGGCAGAGATCGCGGCGGAGGGCTGGAACGCGATTGGGCTGCGTACCGTTGTCACGGTGGCTTCGCCCGGCGATATGATCGCCGAGTGGAGAGAGGGCATTTCGCACGCCTATGTTCGGTCCAGCATTGGCGGCGACGTCATGTTCGACCTCAAGCACAGCACGGGGCTGCGCTGGGGCGCACCCTCCTACCGCTGGTGGGTGACAAAGGATTTGCCTGCTGACGAGGTCCAGGGTGTTGAGCCGCCCGACGACCTGAAGTATTTCCTCGAACTGGGTGACAGGATTCTCAGCGTCATCAGCGAGGAAGAACGGGAAGAGCTGATCCACGAGCGCCGCGTGTGGATGGCCGATACCTGCTGGTTCATCGGAATGGTGCAGACGGTGCCGCACGTCCTCGTCGCCAACAAGAAGCTGCGGGGCATTTGGGGCAGAGAAGAGGAGATTCCCTGGAAACTCGGCGCGGGAGACGAGGAGTTCTGGCCGCGATCCTGGTTCTGGACCGAATAGCGGTTGCCGCCTGTGCGGGGGCGACTCGTTCGCCGTCATCCGGCGACTTTGCGTCATGTGAAATTAGGAGCCTTTCACTGATCTTCACCTGTTGAACAGGCCTGGCGATCTGTGAAAGGCTCTCATTTTCTCCTCCGGACAGCTTAGCCGCGTCAAGATATCGCGGGAAGCCGGCAGGTTGGATCGAGGCTCAGCACGTTGGGCCGCAGAACGCGTTTTGAGGGCCACTCAGCGTAGGTTATCTTGAATCACGTTATCGACTGCCGTAAGGCGTACTCCATTGGCATTCCATGAGAACCTACATTTTGCAGCGTTTCATCCAGATGATCATCGTCATGGTCGTGGTCATGCTGGTCAGCTTCATTATCGTGGAACTCCCGCCCGGCGACTTCCTCACCACGCTGCGCGAGCAACTGACCGACCAAAACGTCGACCCCAAGGTCATCGACTCGACCGTGGAGATGTACCGGGCGCGCTACGGCCTTGGCGAAAACTGGTTCATCCGCTTTGCCAAATGGGCCTGGTCGCTGATGAAGGGCGACATGGGCTACTCGATGCAGCACAACCGACCCGCCAGCGAGCTGATGGGTGAGCGGCTCAGCCTGACTATCTGGATAAGCATCGCAACCCTCATCTTCATGTTCGTGGTGGCGGTCCCGATAGGCATGCTTTCTGCCATCAGACAGTATTCGGCATGGGACCACTCTTTCACTTTCCTGGCGTTATTGGGGGTTTCTGTGCCCAGTTTCATCACGGCGCTCGTCTTTCTGCTGTTATCGGTCACTTTGCTCGGGGCGACCACGGTTGCCGGCCTGTTCTCCCCCGAATATGTGACGGCGGAATGGTCCTGGGCCAAGTTCGTGGATATGCTCAAACATGTTTGGATCATCCTGTTCATCGTCGGGCTGGGCGACACGGCGAGTACGATCCGCGTCATGCGGGCGCGCATGCTCGACACGCTGGGCGAGCCGTATATCGATACCGCGCGCATGAAAGGGTTGTCCGGCGCAAAAATCTACTTTCGCCACGCCTTGCGCGTCGCGATCAATCCGATTATTTCCAGCATCGGCCTGCGCTTCCCGCAGATCATCAGCGGCTCTACGATTGTCGCCATCGTCCTGACACTGCCCCTGATCGGCCCGCTGCTGCTTGAGGCCTTGCTGGGCGAGGACGTCTACCTCGCCTGCAGCATTCTGGTGGTCCTGACTCTGGCCCTCGTCATCGGCAACTTCCTGGCGGACCTCGCCCTGGCCTGGCTTGACCCGCGCATACGATTCGAGAGTTAGCAGGAGCGCTAAGTGGAGCAAAACGCGGCGGGAAACGGCCCGCACCTTCAGAACGAAAATGGGACGGAGGAGCGTTTCGACGTAACCAAACAGGTCTCCTACGGCCGTCTCATCTACCTGCGTTTTCTGAGAAACCATGCTGCTGTGGTCGCCGCCTTCGCGCTGGTATTCATCTACCTGATAACGCTGGTGTGTCCTTTCTTCGCTCCCTATGATCCGAACACGCGCTTTCTGGAAAAGGTCGCGCATCCTCCGCTCCTGCCCACGTTCATCGACGCCGAGGGCCAGTTCCACCTGCGGCCCTTCGTTTACGCGACCGTGCAGTCACGCGACCCCAAAACGATGGAGCGCATGTACACGAAGGATACGACACAGCGCTTTCCTTTGCGGCTCTTCGTGCGCGGAGACGGGTACACTTTCCTTTTCTGGGACAGCGACCTGCATCTTTTCGGCGCGCAGGATTCACCGGTCTTTCTCCTGGGCACCGACACGCAAGGCCGAGATCTCTTCTCCCGCATCCTGTTCGGCGGCCGTATCTCAACCACTGTTGGGTTGATCGGCGTCGCCATCAGTCTCGTTCTCGGCATTGTCATCGGCATGGCGTCCGGGTACCTTGGCGGCGCGGTCGACGCCGTCATCCAACGCGGCATCGAAGTGCTGCTTTCCTTTCCCAGCCTGCCGTTGTGGATGGCACTTTCCCTATCTCTGCCGCGTCACTGGAGTTCGATTCGCATTTTCCTGCTCATCACCATATTGCTTTCAATTGTCGGCTGGGGCGGCCTGGCGCGGGTTGTGCGCGGTATGACGCTGGCGGTTAAATCGGAGGAGTTCGTGCTCGCGTCGCGCATGGGCGGCGGGGGCACATGGTGGATTCTGATTCGCCACATCCTGCCCACCAATCTGAGCTATGTTATCGTGGCGGCAACGCTGGCCGTGCCCGGCATAATTCTCGGCGAAACTGCGTTGAGTTTTCTGGGCCTCGGCATCCAGCCCCCCATGATCAGTTGGGGCGTGCTTCTCCAGGACGCGCAGAAAGTCTCGTTTCTCTCGCAGATGCCATGGCTGATCGCGCCGGCCTTCTTTATCATGGCAACCGTCCTGGCCTTTAATTTCATTGGCGACGGGCTGCGCGACGCCCTTGACCCATATTCCAACTTCTGATCTATTTCCATTTTGTATCTGCCCTGACAGTCCGAACCCAACCTGATGAACTCCGCTCCAGATTCCAAAAAAGTACTGGATATCCGCGATCTCCAGGTAAGCTTCCGGTCGATTGCCGGGACCACGCGGGCGGTGAACGGCGTCAGCCTCGACGTGCGCAGCGGCGAAATTGTGGGACTGGTGGGTGAAAGCGGTTGCGGGAAGAGTGTCACGATTCGCAGTATCGTCGGCCTCGTTCCGTCGCCGCCGGCACTGTTCGAAGATGGGGAGATCTGGCTGCGAACCCGCCGCGGCATGACCGAGACGCTTTCCCTGCACAAGAACGTGAAAGCGCTGCGTCAGATCCGCGGGCGGGATGTCTCAATGATTTTCCAGGAACCGATGCGCTCGGTGCACCCCATGATGACCATCGGCAAGCAGATCACCGAGGGAATCCTCGAACACGAGGTCGTTGACCCGGCCGAAGCCTACGAACGCACCGTCGAAATGCTTGACCTGGTCGGCCTGCCCAACCCTGCCGCCCAGATGAACCGGTATGCGCACGAGCTTTCGGGCGGCATGCGTCAGCGCGCCCTGATTGCTCTGGCCCTCGTTTGCCATCCCCAACTCCTGCTTGCGGACGAGCCGACCACTGCATTGGACGTAACGATTCAGGCCCAAATCCTCGAGTTGATCAGAGATCTGCGCGAACGCATGAGCATGTCGGTACTTCTCATCACGCACAACATGGGTGTCGTCGCCAATCTCGCTGACCGCATTTCCGTCATGTATCTGGGCAAGATAATGGAGACGGGAACGGTTGAGGAGATATTCAGGGAGCCGGCCCACCCCTACACGCAGGGCCTTCTTGCGTCGATGCCGAGTCTTTTCAGCCAGCCCAAGACGCATTTGCAGTCCCTGCGCGGCGTCGTGCCAGAGCTTGCAATGGTGCCCAGGGGCTGCGTCTTCGCCGACCGCTGCCCATACGTCATGCCCAAGTGCGACGAAACACCGCCCGTGGTCGAACTGCGAGCCGACCATAGCGTAGCCTGCTGGCTCTATGCTGACGGCGGAGAGTTGCAGGGCGCCGACGCCGCGACAACCAAGACGTCGTCCGAGTCAGACGACGGCACGCTGGCCGGTTCCCTGCAGGCAGTCGAAGTGGTCCCGCCGTCCAAGAATGAGCAGGCGTCAGTCGCTGCGCAGACCCCGGCCACTGACAGCGGTGACATTCAGCTTCAGATCGAGAATGTCGCGCTCCACTATCCGATTCTGAGGGGACTCTTGCGGCGCCAGGTCGGCACGGTGCGCGCCGTGGATGGCGTCGATTTGACGATCCGCCGGGGTGAGACGCTTGGCTTGGTCGGCGAGTCCGGCTGCGGCAAGACGTCGGTTGGCCGTCTCGTTGCACGCCTGGTCGAGCCGACCGCAGGTCAAATCCGCTTTGGCGCGGACGGAGGGCTAGAGGAGATTACACACATTTCGCAGAAGGAGATGAAACGAGTCCGCCGTGCGATGGGCATGGTCTTTCAGGATCCGCTCTCATCTCTGAACGCACGCATGAACATCCGCAATATCGTCGGCGAGCCGCTAATGCTTCATCAGGTTGCCAAAGGAAGGGCTGTGGATGACCGGGTGGGCGAACTGTTGGAGATGGTCGGGCTGAGAGCGGCGCACCAGAGCCGTTTTCCCCATGCTTTCAGCGGGGGGCAGCGTCAGAGGATTGCCATCGCGCGTGCGCTGGCCACGGAGCCAAGTTTCCTGGTGGCCGACGAGCCGGTCTCTGCGCTCGATGTTTCGGTTCAGGCCCAGATTCTCAATCTGTTGCTAACACTCCAGCAGCAGCTCAGTCTCTCGATGCTTTTCATCGCGCATGACATCGCGGTCGTTCGCCATGTCAGCGACCGCATCGCGGTGATGTATCTGGGTAAAATCGTCGAACTTGGTGAAGCCCGCGAGATCTGCGTCCGGCCCGTTCATCCGTACACGGAAGCGCTTCTGGCCTCGATCCCTCTGCCGATGCCCGGTCTGGAAACGCTGCGGGAAATGCCCAAAGGCGACCTTCCCGACCCCGCCAATCCGCCCACCGGCTGCCGCTTCCACACTCGCTGTCCCTACAGCCAACCGATCTGCGAGGAGGAGGAACCCCCTCTGCGACACATTTCCGGCGACGCAGACCATTTCGGCGCCTGCCACTTCCAGGATGAACTGCACCTTGAGGGGGTTGAGGAGATAGATGAAATACACGCCCCTGCGGCGGCGGTCGCAGAGGGAAAGTAGTTGCCAAGGAGGCCAGATGGAGGCAGTTGCGGTTTCAATCTGATGGTGCGATGCAGCAATTTCATGTTCTCCAATTCCTGCCAATAAGGAGTTGCCATGCCTGTTCAGATGGCCCAGTACGGGACAAAGCACTCGCACGCCGCAGGCAAAATCATTGCCATGCAGGAGAATCCAGATGTTGAACTGGTGGGCGTCTTTGAGCCCGACACAGTGTACCGCGCGCAGGTCGCAAATTCCGATACCTGTTTTGCAACGGTGCACTGGTTCGAGTCGGCGAAGGAGATGCTCGCCAATCCTGCTACCGTCGCCGTAGCGTCCGAAGGGCTTAACATCGAGAGCCTGGACCAGACCGAGGAAATCGTGGCTGCTGGAAAGCACGTATGGTACGACAAGGCGCCCGGAGACAACTGGCCTCAATGGCAGCGCGTGGTCGCAGCAGCCCGCGAGAAAAACCTGCTCATCCAGATGGGCTACATGCTGCGCTACCACGACGGATTCCACCAGATCGCCGAATGGGCCAAAAGCGGCCTCCTCGGCCACGTCTTCTCAATCCGCGCGCACATGTCGACCAACATTCCCACGGACCGCCGCAAGCAGATCAGCGCGCATCGGGGGGGCATCTTCTACGAGCTAGCCGGGCACATGCTGGATCAGATCGTGTGGATTCTGGGCAGGCCCACCAGAACCGGATGCTATCTACGCACTGATGACTACGGGACTGGCGAGCGCGTTGATGGGTTCGCCGACAACACGTTGGGCGTTTTCGAATTTGACGGGGCCATGGCGATGGTGGACATTGCAGCGATGGAAACGGAGCCGATGGCCCGCCGCTACGAGGTCTACGGCACTGCGGGCAGCGCCATCATTGTGGAGCCCTTCGAACCGGGCTCGTTCATTCGTCTCTGTTTGGCAGAGGCTACAGAAGAGTACTCTGCAGGTGTGCAGATGGTCCCTTTCCAGAGCCGCTCGCGCCAGGAACTCTACGACCAGGAACTGAAGGATTTCCTGCGCACCATTTCCGGCGAACAGGAGCCGGACCGGTTGCCTGAACATGATCTTCTCGTGCAGGAGACCCTGCTGCGCGCGGTGGGAACGCTCGTCGACTGAGAATAGAACCATACTTCCATCGGGGTGGAGCAATGAAATGTATCGGCATTGAGTTTCCGAACCTGGGAGAAGCCAGGCTTTTCGAACTGTCTGACCCACCCCAGCCGGGCCCCACCGAGATTGTTACGCGCACGCTCTTTTCCGGTGTCACGAACGGCACCGAACGCCACTCGTTGATGGCCGATTTCGGCAGCCGTTTCCCGGCCCGGTCGGGCTACCAGCATGTAAGCATTGTCGAGGAAGTGGGAAGCCGCGTCGACCAGTTTTCAGGGGGGGAGACGGTTTTTCTGGGCAATCATGGCGGCCACCGGGGCAGGCACCTCGTTGATCTGGCCGCCGCCAACCCGCGCGAGCGTCTCTGCATCGAGCTGCCGCCTGATCTCGAGCATGAGTTTTGCGCCCTCTTCGGCATTGCGGGTGTAGGGTTCAGGCATTCGCGGCGGATCCGGGTCGCGGCGCCGATGCGGGTGTGGGTTGCCGGCCTGGGGTTGATCGGTCAGTCGGTGGCGCAGGCCTCGCGTGCGCTCGGCGCCCACGTCACTGTCACCGACCTCGACCCGCGCCGCCTGGAGATTGCAGAACAGCTCGGGGCCCACCGCGTAGTTGACATCAGCGACGACAGCGCCGTCGCGTCTCTCGCTGAGGGCGGTCCCTATGACCGGATCGTCGACGCCTGCGGGGCGCCCGACCTCTTCGACTTCATCTACGAGCACAAGCTGCTCGCGCTCTACGGCGCGATCGGCGCGCTTGCCGGTCGCCAGCCGACCGTTTTTCATCAGACAATGCTGCACGCTTTGCGGGCGTCGATCGAGTCGTCGTCGCACTTTACGTTGGAAGATCTGGGGATACTGCGCCACTACTGCCAGCTTGGTACCGTTCGCATCGCGCCGTTGGTGACACACCGCGTCCCTGTGGAGGAAGCCCCCGCCATCTACGCCACCATGCGCGACGATCCGTCTGAACTGCTCGGGGTCATATTTGACTGGCAAACTTGAGTGGAGACAGGCCGGAAGAGGGACAGGTTAAGGAAACAGGACTTCTGTGCGCAGTTGAGTGCACAGGGCGCCGGGTCGATGTCCTATCCGGAAAGAGTTGACGGCAGCCCTGCCTGGCCATTGGAGATCAGGCGGGATATTCGATTTGAATCGTGTCGAACTCGACGACCCCGCTGGGGAGGTATGCGTAGTCCGGCTCGTAGTCACGGTGTGTGCGCAGGCGATCTCTCATTTCCAAGGGAGCGTCGAGGGGAACTACGTTCAGAGGGAAGATAACCAAGATCAGATCACAGTTTACATCTCCAAGCGCATCACGAATGTCACCATAGCCGTAAAGATCCTGCTTATCGTGACGCCCCCCCACACACGTCCATTGTGAAGGATCATCAGACAGTAGCAGCGTCTGCTCGCTCCAGTCTTCAGTGACAGTGAGGGACTGGCCGGTGAGAGCGAAGTTCGGCCGCGTATCACCCACATCTGCCTGCACCCACAGCGTCAGATTCGCCCCTTTCAGGTCCACATCGCCACGCAGACGAACGGTCATGCGGGCGTTGGTCAGATTGCGATCCTTGCCCTCGGCCAAAAAGCGATTGACGCCAACCTCGGCTGCGAATTCATCTGTGTAATAGTCGGCGTGCGTGTAAAGGTAGGCAAGCAGATGCAGGTAGCCTGCGCCGGGGGCGCTGTGATTGGGGTCGACGCGCCAGGGGCCGCGGGTAACGAAGGCGCCGTCTTTCAGTTCGGGCCGATGTGATCCGGTTCCCCACGCACTCCAGCCGCCGGGTCCGTTGTCGAACGTCTCTATGTAAGGTGTGCGATCCATTGCCCTGTTCTCCAGAAGAAGAAGTGACAGACCGGTCGAGTTGAGGACGCTGTGTTCACATACGTCACAGCGCTACCGATTCGGCAGCACGAAATAGAAGCGAGCGCCGCCTTCGGCACGGTTTTCGACGCCGATGACGCCGCTGTGGGCTTCGACGATTGCCTTGGCGATGGTAAGGCCGAGGCCGGAGCCACCGCCGCTGGCGCGGCTGCGGGACGGTTCGACGCGGTAGAACTGTTCGAAGACGTTGGAAAGGCTTTCTTCCGGGATGCCCGGTCCGGAGTCAAATACGTCGACGCGCACGCCGCCCATTACGCCTTGGGCGCTGACGGCGACGGAGCCGCCGGGGGGCGTGTGGCGCACGGCGTTGCCGATCAGATTGGTTAGCACGCGTCCGATGAGGCCGGCATCAAGCATGACCGGGTCGACACGAGGGTCGGCGCTGCCGGACAGCCCGATGCCCAGTTCTTCGGCCTGGACTGCGAAACTCTCGAGCGAATCGGAAATCAGGTCGGCAAGCGAAATGGGCTGGCGGTCGAGATTGAGGCCGCCGGCTTCGATTTCGGCCATTTCGAAGAGTTCGTCGATGAGGACTGACAGGGCAGCGGCGTCGAACTGAACTGTTCGCAGGTAGCGTTGTGTTTCATTCGGGTCGGTGATGTAGCCATCGGTGAGGGCTTCAACCAGGGCCTGGATGGAGGCGAGAGGGGTGCGGAGGTCGTGCCCGATCCAGGCCAGCAGATTGCGGCGCAGCTGCTCGTTTTCGCGATGGCGGCTTTCGGCGGCCTCCAGACGGGCGGCCATCTGATTGAACGTTATACCCAGGCGCGCCAGCTCGTCTTTGCCGACAACGTCGACGCGCACATCCAGCCTGCCCTCGGCGATGGCGGCGGCGGCACGTCCCACCCACTGGATCTTCTCTGAGAGGGCGGTTGAGAGGAAGTAACCCAACGCGGTCGCAATGCCGCCGGCGAAGATGAGCAGTACAGCCGCCAAGCGCAGATCGTGATCGCTGGCGAACATGAGGCGGGCTGTTACGAAGACATTGAGGAAGGTCAACAGGCTTGCAAAGCCGTATCCGCCGACCAGGGTCCAGCTGAGTCGGGGCGAATAGTGCAGCCAGCCAAGACGGTAGACCAGATAGACGGCGGCGACGGACAGGAGTGCGGTGGCGGTCAGGAACTGGGCCATTGCCAAGAGTTCTTCAGTTGGCGGGTTGAGGACTGCCAGAAAGAGGATCAAGCCACCCAGGACCGCGATGATCACGCCGAGAAGAAAACGAACTGAAGGCGAAGCCGGCGATGGAGAAATGGTTGTCGTGTTCATAGTCTCTTTAATTGGGTGCCAGCTTCAGATGCTCAGCTGATCACCACTTCCTACTCTTCCGGTTCAAAGCGATAGCCAACGCCCCAGACGGTGATTATGTGGCGCGGGTTCGAAGGGTCCTGCTCGATCTTCTCGCGCAGGCGACGCACGTGGACGGTAACTGTGCTGGCGTCGATAAACTCTGACACGCCCCAGACCTGGTCCAGTAGCTGGTCCCGGTTAAAGACCTGATTTGGATTGCTGGTAAACATCCAGAGCAGATCGAACTCTTTGACTGTCAGAGGGATACCTTTGCCGGCGACGGTGACCTGGCGGGTACGAGGGTCGATGTGAATATTGCCGCAGGTGACGGGTTGATCGCCGCCGGGAAGTGCGGGGGCCTGCTGCGTTCGCCGCAGGACGGCCTTAACGCGGCTGACGAGCTCGCGCGGGCTGAAAGGTTTGACGACGTAATCGTCTGCGCCCAGTTCCAGGCCTAGGATGCGGTCGATCTCATCCTTGCGGGCGGTGAGCAGAATGATTGGGATGGAGCTTGTCGCCCGGACCTGGCGGGTGATCTCGTAGCCATCGACGCCTGGCAACATGACGTCCAGGATGAGCAGATCCGGCGGGTCGGATTGAAGCAGGTCCAGTGCGGACTGCCCGTCGCCGACTACGGTTACGTCGTATCCCATCTGTTCGAGGTAAAGGCTGACAACTTCTCGAATGCTGGGTTCGTCATCGACGACGAGGATTCTTATGCTGGCCATGTTGGGTGGACACCCCCAAAGGGATGTCGCGGAGAAGTGCTGACAGCGCCATTGGTTAAGAAACCGGTAATCTTTGACCGCTGGCGGAGCAACTTCAATCTGGTATACTTTAGGTTGCGGACTTTTGCCGTAACCATTGTTGCATAACATGTTGGATTAATCAATCTCAAGGAGGAGAATTGACCATGCAACTAAGAAAACCGCTTTCCTTTCTGCTAATCGCGATGTTGATGCTCTCCACCTCTGTTGTCCTGCTTCCGGCTGAATTGGCCATGGCGAGCGAAGTGCCGAATTTCGAGTCGAGTCACGGTGGAGACGACCATGACGAGATGGGCGATTCGGTCACCTATGTTGTAAGGATTGAGAACATCTCCGGTGACAGCGACCTACCTACTCCGTTTGCGCCGGGTGTCTGGGTGCTGCACAGCGAACCCGGTGCACTCTTCATTGAAGGTGAAGCAGATAAAGGCTACGGTCTGGAAGCCCTGGCAGAGGATGGCGACCCGTCCGCACTGGCTGAGGCACTGAACGGCATGGACCTGCACGCGGGTGTCTTCAATACGCCGGTCGGTGCTGATGGTCCTGGGGTGATACTTCCCGGCCAAGCCTACGAGTTTGAGGTGAAGGTTACGGCCGACGCACCGTATCTCTCGTTCGCCACAATGTTTGTGCAGTCCAACGACCTCTTCGTCGGCCCCGGCGAGGCGGGCATCGCTCTCATCGATATGGACGGTATGGCGATGGAAGGGATGCATGACGTAACCGCGGACCTGGAGCTGTGGGACGCGGGCACCGAGGCAAATGAGGAACCGGGCGTGGGAGGCGACCAGGCCCCGCGCCAGTCCGGCCCCAACATGGGTCTTCCCGAAATTGAAGGGACCGTACGAGTCGTGGATGACGGCTACTCCTACCCTGCTGTCTCGGCACTTGTCAAAGTCTCCATTGATAGGGCGATGATGATGGAGGCGGGCATGGAGAAGGACGACGAGATGATGTCGGAGAAGGATGACGAGATGATGTCCGACAAAGACGACAAGATGATGTCGGACAAAGACGGCATGATGGGCGAGATCATGTTGATGGACGAGGGGGACACGCCCTATACCGTTGCGGCAGGCGACACGCTCGGATCGATCGCCAGGCGCGCTTACGGCGCCAGCAAGTACTGGGAGGCCGTCTGCAGTGCGAACGGGCTGGCGAACTGCAATCTCATCCATATCGGCGATGAGCTGATGCTCCCATCGCATGCCGACGCCATGGCCAAGATGGACATGATGATGATGGGCGAAAAAGAAGGCATGATGGGTGAGAAGGACGAGATGATGTCGGACAAGGACGACGAGATGATGTCCGACAAGGATGACGAAATGATGTCCGACAAGGACGACGAGATGATGTCGGACAAAGACGGTATGATGAAGGACGACGGCATGATGATGGACGACATCATGTTGATGGAGGATGGGGACACGCCCTACACGGTTGTAGCGGGTGACACGCTCGGCGCGATCGCAAAGCGAGCCTACGGCGACGTCAACTACTGGAAGGCCATTTGCAGCGTGAACGAGATCGAAAACTGCGACCGCATAGATATCGGCGACGAGTTGCTTCTGCCCACGCAGGCCGAGGCCGAAGAGATGATGGGCAGCATGATGATGGACGACGGCATGGATACGATGGAGAAGAAGGACGATATGTAGGAATTGGGGGCGGCTAAGCCCAGCGTGAGGTATGGGGGCGCGCAATGCGCGCCTCCTTCTGCACATTTGAGACACTGGGATGATCGTGAAAACTCTTACGAAGGCATTGACCGACAATGCGGTCGGACGGCGCGATCGTCCTGACCTCGGTCACAGATGCGCCGTTCGATTGAGTTGCTGGCGACCATGGGGTGGAAAGCGTTATCGATTGGCTGTGCTGGCGTTGTTCTGCATGTTGCTGTTGGCCGGGTGTGTTATGCCGCAGACGATGCCTGCCCAGAGCGATCAAGGGACCCAGAGCGATCAGGACGCGAAGGTGGAGGCGATTCAGACTCGAGTCGCGGAGGAACGGGCCCAGCAAGCTTCGGATCGGGAAGAAGCGATGGCCCCCGGCCCGACGGCGGAGCAGCTTGAGCTTCTGGCCAAGCTGCGGCCGCAGGGAGAGGCGCCTGAACTTCTGAACGAGGTATGGCTGAACTCGGAGCCGCTGAAGCTGGCGGACTTACGGGGCAACGTCGTGCTCGTCGAGTTCTGGACCTATGGGTGATACAACTGCGTCAACGTAATTCCCTCGTTGAGGGAATGGCACGAGAAGTACGCGGACGACGGTTTTGTGATTATCGGCGTTCACACGCCTGAGTTCAGGCACGAACGGGATGTGAAGAACGTCGAGAACTCCCTTCTGCGGCTGAATATCGATTTTGCTGTTGCAATCGATAATGACTGGAAGACGTGGCGCTCCTACAACAATCGTTACTGGCCGGCGATGTACTTCATTGACAAGGCCGGACAGATTCGCTACCTGAAGATTGGCGAGGGCCAGTACGCATACTCGGAGTCGGTGATTCAGGCGCTGCTGGCCGAACCCTATACTGCCAACTAAGTTGAGGCAGTCGCTTTGCGCGAGTGCGGGGGCCCAAATGCGCCCGTGCGTATGCGCGCTCTGAATCGGAAACATACCACTCTGCCGCGCGGGCATTCGGTCTGTTTCCTTAACGAAAGCCGGACGCCCGCCCGGGCTCCCCTCGGCGACCGCAAAATCCAACCACAATGGAAAATCCCGCAGATTGCGCGTTCAGGACCGGACTCAATAAGGACGGGGCGATTTTCCAGTCCAATACTCTGTATTTGAGCGGGCCTTTCGGAGCCGGCAAGACGACGGCTGCAATCGAACGTGTTCTATGGCTTCTGCGCCAGGAACAGGTGCGAGGCGACCAGATTCTGGTATTGGTGCCCCAACTGACTCTTGGGCAGCCCTATCAGGAGGCGCTACGCAGTTCCGACGTGCCAGCAGGGGCACTGGTGCAGGTGACGACGGTAGCGTCTCTGTCCCGTTCTAGTGTGGCGCTGTACTGGCCGCTGGCTGCCCGCGCCGCCGGTTTTGCCGATCCGCGCCGTGAGCCGACCTTCCTCAATCTGGAGACGACACAGTACCACATGGCCGGCCTCGTGGAGAGGGCTGCACAGCAGGGAGAGTTCGATGCGATTCGTTTGCAGAGGAGCCGCATCGTGAGCCAGGTTCTGGACAATCTCAACAAAGCGGTGCTTCACGGCTTCACGCTGGAGGAGGCATACGGACGGCTGGAAAACACGGTACCTCCGGGTGAGAAGATGGTTGCACGATTGAATGTTCTGCGAACTGCGCGGCGCATCAGTCAGGAGTTCCGGCAGTTGTGTCTGGAGGAGTCGCTGGTCGATTACAGCCTGCAGATGCAGGTCTTTCTGCAGGTTATACTAGAGAACGAATGGTGCAGGACCCATCTGTTTCGCAGTTTTCGCCATCTGATCTTCGACAATGCCGAGGAAGAAACGTTTGCGGCGCAGGAGTTGGTACGGCGCTGGCTTCCCCACCTGGAAAGCGCGCTGATCGTGGTTGACGAGGATGGCGGCTACCGGGCATTCCTGGGGGCGGACGCGGAGAATGCTGTGCGACTGGCCGACCACACGGAGCAACGCATTCGGCTGCGACGTTCACTCGTCGCGGCGCCCGGGTCCGCGCGTTTGATTGGCAGGATCAACCGCGCGGTTAACCGACAAGCAGACGGTGGCGCCTTGGAGGAAGGCGCGGAAGGTGAACCCGAATCGCGGGCCGAAAGCCCAATTGTGTTTCCCGAGCATACATACCGGTTCTATCCGCAGATGGTGGAGTGGGCAGTTGACGGGATCGACAAGCTGGTCAACGAAGACGGGGTGCCGCCAAACGAAATCGTAGTTCTGGCCCCATTTGTGAGCGATGCCCTTCGTTTCAGTCTGCTGTCCCGGTTGGAGGAAAGAGGGATTCCGGCCACCAGTCACCGACCCAGCCGGGCCCTGAACTCGGAACCGGCGGTGCGCACGCTGCTTACCCTGGCCGCGCTGGCGCATCCAATTTGGCAGCGGCGGCCGCCGCGGGCAGACGTTGCGCTGGCTCTGGAGAATGCCATCGCCCCACTGGATCCTGTGCGGGCCAGCGTGCTGGCGCAGGCCGCATACAGTGTACGCGACACCTCGGGCGTGTCGCTGCGGGACTTTGCAAGTCTGCGTGGAGATGTGCAGAGGCGGGTCACGTTTGCCAGCGGGGAGCTATACGAGCGATTGCGCAAATGGCTGGCCGACTACAGGGCGGAGAGTGAGTTCTCGCCGCTAGACCGGTTCTTCGCGCGTCTCTTTGGCGAGCTACTGAGCCAGCCCGGATTCGGCTTCCATGATCAGCCTAACGCCGCCCGGTTGACGGACAGGCTCGCGCGTTCGGCGCAGGATTTTCGATGGGCGATAGGGGGACAACAGGGCGGGAGACTCAGAACAGAGGAGGACTCTCCGGTTGCCGCTGGTTCTCCCGATGAGGGGAGCACGCGCAAGCTTGAAATTGGCCGCGCCTACATGGACCTGGTGGAGGGCGGGGCGCTGGGGGCGCTCTATGTACCGGCATGGACGGTCGAGGACAGTGCTGTGTTAGTTGCACCGGCATACACCTTTCTGATGCGGAACCGTACGGTGGACGTGCAGTTCTGGCTTGACATTGGGGCGGAAGGCTGGTGGCAGCGCATTCACCAGCCGCTGACCCATCCCTATGTACTCTCAAGAAACTGGCCGCGAGACAGGATTTGGGGTGACCCGGAGGAATTTCGAAGCCGCCAGGAAAGTTTGCGGCGCCTGTCAATCGGACTGTTGCGGCGGGCGCGGCGCAGGGTATACCTGGGGCTGAGCGAATACGGCGAGAGCGGAATGGAACAGCGTGGGCCTCTTCTGAGATTGCTCAATCGCGTCCATGTACAGGCATGAGGCTGGCTTGACCGTTCTGTGGTGGGCAATGCTCTCGCCAAAAGGGGCTGTACTACGATCCGGCCCACCGGGATACAGGGCACAGAAAGTTTCCGCCGGACATGCCCGTCCCGGGCGGCCCCGGGCATGAAAAAGGGTAGGCGGCCACTGCCCGGGAGCGGACATTGCGCTGAGAGGGGGCCCGAAAGTGGGTGCCGCAGATGTCGGTCGAGGCGCTGCTCAGACGGGCTTTTTTTGCGGTTGTTTGCCGTTATTTTTCCCCTGTATTACAATGTTTTGGCCTTTGAAACCGTGCCCAACCTTCCCCGTTTGCACGAGGCGTCAGTTGGTCTACCAAAACAGCGACGAAGTATGATGGAGCGGTCGGGATGAATCGACCGCAGCGACTAATTCCACGAGAGATTTGGGCCAGCGGCCTCCACCCATTTGTAATCTGACATTCTCTGCGAACCGTGAGTAGCGAATTCATCTTTGGCATCCACGATTTTGGCGGCGAAGATCATATACGCGCGGCCAGAAAACAGGGCTGGATTGTCTTCAGCGAAGTCGTGGGGCATGATCCGAACGATCTCACGGGCAAAGATTACAGTTCACTCAGTCGTCAGGGTTTGGGCGTCATAGTTTGCCTGAACAACGGTACCTTTCCCCAGGGGACGCTGCCGCTGAGCAGCGAACACGCTAACTTCGCGCGTCGCTGCGCCAATTTTGTGGCCGCCAGCAGGGGTTGCAGCCGCTGGGTAATCGGCAATGAGATGAACTATGCGATCGGACGCCCCAGTACGGCGTCAGCGATCGAAACGCGCAAGCACTTTGGCGACGCGCCCGCCGGTGACCCGACACTACGCAGTTTGCCGGAGCGGTTCAGCGCGCTGCTTAGCGCCACCGACAGAGAAGAGGCAAAGGCAGTAAGGGAAGATGAGGAGTTGATCACGCCCCAACTCTATGCCAACTGCTACAGTATGTGCCGGCAGGCGATTCACAGCCTGGAAGAGCACGAAGAGGACCAGGTGTTGGTGGGCGCGGTAACACCGTGGAATACGCAGACAGTGTATCCCGGCAATCCAAACGGTGACTGGGTAAAGTACTTTCAGGACATATTGCTTCAGTGCGGCGCAAGCGGCTGCGACGGGATGACGTTGCATACCTTTACGCACGGGGCGAATCCCACCCTGATACTGGATAACAGTAAACTGCCGGACTTTCCCCAGCATCACTGTCACTTCCAGGCATACCGGGACTTCATGCATGCGATTCCGGTCAACATGCGCCATCTGCCCGTGTACGTAACGGAAACCGATCAGGGCGGGCCCTGGGAAAACGTAAACCGGGGGTGGATTCAGGCAGCGTACGCCGAGATCGATCGCTGGAACCGGCAGAACGCACAGAAGATTCAGGCGATGGCGTTGTACCGGTGGCCACAGCTGGACCGCTGGCACATCAAGGGGAAAGAGGGCGTCATAGAGGATTTTCGCGCTGCTTTGCGGCACGAATATCGATGGAACGTAGAGGCCGAGCAGGGGCGGCAGGAGCGGAAGGTCAGGCCACAGTTTGAGCGCCAGCCGGATCTTCAACCAGAGCTGCGGGCGGCGCGCGAACCTACAGAGGCTGTAGAGGAGCGGGCGGCGGTCGAAGTTACCGAAGAGATGAGGATGGGCCGCGGGATGGTGTACCGGGTGCAGTGGCTGAAAGGGAAGCCTCCCAGCCCGCTTTACCCAGGCCAACGTGTCAGTTTCCCGGTGACGGTCCGAAACATTGGCACAATCGCGTGGCCCGCGCAGGGTCCGCAACAGGTTGCCCTCGGCTATCACTTTTTCCAGAACCGGCAAGAGCTTCCATTCCCTGAAGGCCGGCCCGTCCTGACGGAACTGCCCGAAGACGTAGCGCCGGGCGAGACGGTCACCATTGACGCGCAGATGGTTATCCCGGACCGTCCAGGCAATTACACGCTTGTTCTGGACCTGATCAGCGGCGGTGAAAACTGGTTCCAGACTATGCAGTCGGACATTCTTACCCGCTGGCTGAATGTGAGCGCGGCACCTGAAACGTCTGACGTAGAGAAGGTTTCTGTGCCCGTAACTGAGACTGCAGAGCAGGAAAGAGTAACGGCTGAACCGGCTCCGCAACCGGAACCGACACCTGAACTGTACGTCCGAGCGGAAGCGCGTTCTTCTGCTGTGCCCGAGGGGCCACCGGTCGTCGATATCTCTACGTCGCTACCGCTTGGTGAGAATCCGTTCGCACTGCGTACGCTCGACCAGATCCGGAGGTTGGTGATCTGTCACACAGCAGCGCCAACGGGCGTGCCGATTGAGACGGTTGCGCAGGCCCACGTAGCGCAGGGCTATCCTGGAATTGCTTATCATTACTTTGTGCTGGAGACCGGAGAGATATTGCAGGTGGCCGCGGTTGAGGCTGTGGTAAACGATGAGGCGGAGTGGAGCCTGACAGGCGTGAACATTTGCCTGGAAGGCAACTTCGACGAAGCTGTGCCGCCACCCGCGCAACTAACGGCGACTGCGCAGTTGTGCGCCTGGATGCTGCCTCGATTCCAGTTGACAGCACAGAGCGTGGTTGGCATGTGCGAACTGCTGGACACGTCGAGCCCTGGAAGAACGTTCGAAAGCGGTCCTGCCTGGAAAAGTGCGTTGAACGAGAAGATCGTCGATTTTCTCACCGACTCGCCGCTTTCGGCGCTCGAAGAGGGCGTGGGCATCCCCGGAACGACGGACGACAGCCTTGACGCGCCCGGGCCGGAGAGGAGCCCGGCGCCGCGACCTCCAATCGAAGATGTGGTTGAACGATTGCCGCGTGACCCGCAACGCTTTGTCCGGCGCGAGGCGGACGACATCGAGTTTATCGTCATCAACCATACGGCGGCGCCGCCGATCACGCCGTTGCAGACGATTGCTGCGGCATTCCATCGCCGTCTGCCCGGGATTCTCTATCAGTTCTTCATTGCGTCCAACGGCGCGATTTACCAGACTCAACCGCTACTGGAGGCGGTCGACGGCAAAGTTCCGTATATTGCAAGAGCGATCAACATCGGCTTTGCCGGGGAGTTCAACGATGACATACCGACCCCGGCACAGATCGAGTCGGGACGGCAGTTAATTGCGTGGCTGATGGAAGAGTACCCGCAGCTGACGCTGGCCAGTATTCGGGGGGTTAACGAATTCATCAACCACACGTCTCCTGGGGAGCAGTGGCTGCAAGGACGACGTTGGAAGGACGTCCTGATCGACGCGGTAAGGTCGGGAGACGATCCAGTAGTGAGGGAAGTTGCGATAGTCAAAGGAAAGGCGGATCCCAGCGCGAGAGGCCAGCAGCAGGCGAGCAGCCAGATGGAAGCGGTGGGTGACGATGGTGGGCGGACGCGGCAGGAGATCTCAGGCGCATTGGAGCGCTCGACTCAGGTGGAGCGGGTTGCCCGGCCTCAGATTCGGGACATCAGCCATGCATTGCCCAGACATCCAACGCTGCAGTACCGGCGGCGTCAATTGGCAGCCATCACCCACATTGCAGTCCATCATACGGCTTTGGCGCCCCATGTCGGGCCGGAGCGCATCGCCCGGACACACATTGACGAAGATCTTGACCGGGGGAAGAGTGCCTGGTCGGGCATTGGTTACCATTACTTCATCCCTTCAGACGGCGAAATCCTGCAGACCCAGCCGGTGGCGCTGCGTACGCACCACGTGGACAGGCACAACTCTTACGCGATTGGGGTCGCGTTCGCCGGCAGCTTCATGAACGGTTCTACGCCAACGCCACAGCAGATACACTCCGGGGCGCGTCTGATTGCATGGTTGTTGCAGGAGTTTGCGTTGCAGCTTACCGATGTTTTGGGCCACAATGAGTTTTCGTACAATTCCACGCCCTGCCCCGGCAGTGAATGGTTGGAGGGCAAGCGATGGCGCGACACGCTGATGGCAGAGATCGAGCGCGTCCAGAGCGGGATCCCTCCCTATCACTACATCCTGTTTCCGTCTGAGGAGTCGATGACCAAAACGGTGGCTGAGGCCAGCCATTATTTTGATGAGTTCAAACCGGTCGCGGGCACATTCCTGGAAGATGCGCTCGAGGCGCGGTATGTGACCCTGGTCGGGGCCGGAACAATCTCGACGGCGGAAGCCGAGCGACGCCTGGTGGATGCAGGGGTAGGGATCGACCACCTGGATGACTCCGATGCGATATCGGCCACGCAGAGACTGTTGCAGCTGGCTCTCGAAAAGCGACGTTTCCGGACCCTGCTCGAATCGTAGCCGGCATGGAAACAGACCTCAATCCCCTTGGCGCGGGCTACCCGGTCAGCCTCCCGATCTTCGACGGCCCCATCGGGCTGCTACTCCACCTGATCGAACGTGAAGAACTGAATATAACGGAAGTTTCGCTGGTGGCGATAACGGACCGGTACCTGCGCGCGATCGAAGCATTGCAGGAGATCGAGCCGGATGCGCTAGCCGACTTTTTGGTGGTGGCGGCCCGGCTTCTTTATATAAAAAGCCGAGACCTTCTGCCCCACCCGGAAGACGAGCAAGATGAGGAGGAGAGTCAGAGTGAGGGGTTGATCCAGCAGTTGCTGGACTATCGCCTCTTCAGAGCCGCGGCCGGCGAGCTGCAGATGCGCGCTTCGATCGGGTTGCGGACCAGTGCGCGTTTGACCCCGCCGGCGCTGGATCGCAGGTTGGATCTGTCGGCGCTGACTATCGAAAAACTGGCGGACGCGGCGCAGAGGGCACTGAACAACCTTCCCAACGACCCGGCTGTGCCGTCTGTTCGGACCTACCCGGTCACCATTGCCGAGAAGATGGCGGCGATTCGCGAACGGATCAGAGGGCAGTGGGGCAAGAACGGGGCGGCGGGCGGCGCCGTTCGCTTTTCGGCGCTTCTGTCCCGGAGTCGGAGCCGCCTGGAAGTAATCGTTGCGTTTCTGGCCGTCCTGGAACTGATAAAACAGAAGGAGATCGCGGCGGAACAGGAGGAGACCTTCGGAGAGATACTGTTGAGAGGCGTGCAGTAGTTGAAGTTCAGCAGTGCGAGGTTGCGGTGCAGCGGGGGCCGGCGTTGCTTTGATGCGATGCCGGCCCCCGTTTCGGTTCAGTCTGCGAGGGTACTTACGTCGCCGATTGGCAGGCCCTGGACCTGGGCCTTGAGCAGCCGCCGCATGATCTTGCCGGAACGCGTCTTGGGCAGGCCGTCGACGATGTTCAGCTCGGCGGGCACGGCAATCGGCCCGACTTCATGACGCACATGAAGTTTGAGTGCGTCGACCAGATCGGAGCTGCCGCTGACGCCGTCGTTGAGGATACAGAAGGCGTGGATCACGTTGCCGCGCAGCTCGTGGGGAATGCCGACACAAGCAGCCTCGGCCACGTCGGGATGGCTGACGAGTGCACTTTCGATTTCGGCGGTACCGAGCCGGTAGCCGCTGACCTTGATGACGTCGTCCATGCGGCCGATGATCCAGAAGTAGCCGTCGTCGTCGCGGCGGGCGCTGTCGCCGGTGAAATACCAGCCCTGCTGGGCAAATTCGGACCAGTACTGTTCGACAAAGCGGTCGGGGTCTCCCCAGACTGTACGGGCCATGCCCGGCCAGGGCCGCTTAACGACGAGATAGCCGTCCTCGTTGGGCTCGCAGGTGGAGCCATCTTCGCGCACCACTTCGGCGTCGATACCGGTGAAGGGAAGCGTGGCGCTGCCCGGCTTTAGAGCGACAACCGGTGTGGGCGTGATCATGAAGCCGCCGGTTTCGGTCTGCCACCAGGTGTCCATTATTGGACAGTTCTCGCGGCCGATGACACGGTGGTACCAGCGCCATGCTTCGGGGTTGATCGGTTCGCCGACGCTGCCGAGGAGGCGCAGGCTGGACAGGTCGTGCTGTTCGGCCCAGGCATCTCCGAAGCGCATCAGGCCGCGAATGGCGGTGGGCGCGGTGTAGAGGATGGTTATGCCGTAGTCCTCGACGAGCTTCCAGTAGCGATTGGGGTGGGGATAGTCGGGCGCGCCTTCGTACATAAAGCCGGTGGAGCCGAGGATCAGGGGTGCGTAGACAATGTAGCTATGTCCGGTAATCCAGCCGGGGTCGGCGGCGCACCACCAAAGGTCGTCCTCTTTGAGGTCGAAGACGTATTTCAGGGTGGTGGCGGTGTAGACCTGATAGCCGCCGCAGGTATGGAGAACGCCTTTGGGTCTACCGGTTGTCCCGGACGTGTAGAGGATGAAGAGGGGATCTTCGGCGTCCATCGGCTCCGGCTCGCAGATGGGGCTGGCGATGGGGAGGGCCATCTCCTCGTGCCACCAGTGGTCGCGGCCGGGCGTCATCTCCACTTCCTGCATGGTACGCTGGAAGACGATCACCGTATCCACAATCGAGCTACGCTTGACGGCCTCGTCGGAGATGTCCTTGAGGTTGACGGTTTTGCCGCGCAACCAGGCGCCGTCGGAGGTGATCAGTACCCTGGACTGGGCGTCGTCGATGCGGCTGGCGAGGGCCTGCTCGCTGAACCCGCCATAGACGACGGAGTGCACGGCGCCGATCTTGGTGACGGCCAGCATCGCGATCATCAGCTCGGGGGTCCGTCCCATGTAGATGGTTACGGTGTCGCCCTTGCCGACACCCTTGCCCTTGAGCACGTTGGCGAACTTGTTGACTTCTTGCCAGAGCTGGTAGTAGCTGTAGTTCTGTTTGTCGCCTTCTTCGCCTTCAAAGATCAGGGCAAGTTTGTGTCTGCGCCAGGAGTTTACGTGCCGGTCCAATGCGTTGTAAGCGATATTGGTTTTGCCGCCGACAAACCATTTGAAGAACGGCGCGCCACTGTCGTCGAGCACCTTCTCGTACGGTTCAAACCAGTCGATCATTTCGCGTGCACGGGCATCCCAGTAGGCCTCGGTATCTGCGAGCGCCTCGTCGCGCATTTCGAAATAGTTGGGCACGTTGGCGCTGGCGACTGCCTCAGACGGCGGCTCGTACAGTTCGCTGTCGGCGGCCGGGACCTCAATGGCCTGGCCGTTTGAACTCTGTTCCGACATTCTTTCCTCCTTCATTCGGTGTCTATTGATCCGCTGCGGGATTGGCAACTATGATAGCACAGTTTCAGGCGCTGATTCAGATATTCTGTGCGGCCAGTTCAGCGATCTCCTCGGGGTGACGGGCGATGGCGACGCCGGCTTCCTGGAGCGATTCAATCTTCTCAGCGGCGGTGCCTTCACCGCCGGAAATGATAGCGCCGGCGTGGCCCATGCGTTTGCCTGGGGGAGCGGTCTGACCGGCGATGAAAGCGGTCACCGGTTTGCTCATTTCGGTCCTGATATAGTCGGCAGCGACCTGCTCGTCCGTCCCGCCTATCTCCCCAATCAGGACGACCTGCTCGGTAGCGGAGTCCTGTTCAAACATCTGCAGCACGTCGAGAAAGTTGAGCCCCTTGATGGGATCGCCGCCGATGCCGACGGCGGTGCTCTGGCCGATTCCGCGCTCTGTCAGGGCGTAAATGACCTCATAGGTGAGCGTACCGGAACGGCTGACGATGCCGACGTTGCCGGGCGTGTGGATGTGGCCGGCCATGATGCCGACTTTGGCGGATCCCGGCGAGATGAGGCCGGGGCAGTTGGGCCCGATCAGGAGGGATTCGGTTGAATCCAGGTAGGCGCGGGCACGGGCCATGTCGAGGGCGGGGATGTTTTCGGTTATGCAGACGATGAGTGCGACGCCGGCGTCGGCGGCCTCGAGGAGGGCGTCTACGGCGAAGGCGGCGGGGACGAAGATGATGCTGGTATTGGCGCCGGTTGTGGCGACGGCTTCGTGGACGGTATCGAAAACGGGCGTGTTGCCGACTGCCCATTGACCGCCGCGGCCGGGCACGGCGCCGGCCACGACATTGGTGCCGTACTGGATCATCTGCTCTGCGTGGAAGGCGCCCTGGCTTCCGGTGATTCCCTGGACAAGCAGTCGGGTATCGTTGTCGACGAGGATGCTCATGCACCTTCTCCTTTGGCGGCGGCGACGGCCATCTGGACGGCTTCCGAGAGCTGGTTGGCGGAGGGAAGATTGGAGTCGGCCAGGATCTGGCGTCCTTCGTCCTCGTTTACACCCACCATGCGGACGACGATCGGCACCTTAACGTTGAGGCTGTTGATGGCCTCGACGATGCCGTTTGCCACTTCATCGCAGCGGGTGATGCCGCCGAAGATGTTGATGAGAACCGCTTTCACGCGCGCGTCGCGGAGAATGATCCTGAGTGCGGCCAGTACCTTGTCGGCGCCGGCACCGCCGCCGATGTCGAGGAAGTTGGCCGGGCTGCCGCCATAGAGTTTGATGATGTCCATCGTTGCCATGGCGAGGCCGGCGCCGTTCACCATGCAGCCGATCTCGCCATCGAGATCGATATAGCTGATTCCGACCTCACGTGCTTCGGTCTCGGTGGGGCTGTCTTCATCGGGGTCGCGCATCGCGGCCAGCTCTTTTTGCCGGGGCAGTGCGCTGTCGTCGAGGAGGATCTTGCCGTCGACGGCCTGCAGCTGATTGTCGCCGTTGATGACGAGCGGATTGATCTCTGCGAGGCTGGCGTCGCTCTCGACAAAGGCGCGGTAGAGGCTCTGGGCAATTTTTGTGAAAGCGGAGACGTGCTCTTTGGGCAGTCCGATGCCGTATGCCAGCTGGCGGGCCTGGTAGCTTTGCATGCCGAGGAGGGGGTGGACATGTACTGTGATGATCTTTTCGGGCGTTTGGGCAGCGACCTCCTCGATTTCGACGCCGCCCTCGCTGCTGGCCATGATGGCTACTCTGCGCGCGCCGCGGTCGAGAACGGCGCCGAGGTAGATTTCGTAACGAATGTCGGCGGCTTCGTCGACCAGGACCTTTTGAACAGTCAGCCCTTTGATGTCCATGCCGAGTATTTGCGCTGCAACTTCCTCGGCCTCATCCGGATTTCCGGCCAGCTTGATGCCGCCGGCCTTGCCGCGCCCGCCGACCAGCACCTGGCTTTTGATGACGACCGGTTTGTCGATCTGTTCGGCGATGGCGCGCGCTTCGGCGGGCGTAGTTGCGACTTCCCCATTGGGGATGGGCACTCCATATTGGGCGAAGACCCGCTTCGACTGGTATTCGTGTAACTTCAAGAGAGGACTCCTCTTCGATATGAACTGTGTTATGTGCGACAGGATGTCGCACTATAATTGCTACTTCCGTCGGGGCGTTGTTGGGCTCGCCGAAAGTGTCGTACCGTTTTTGGGCTCAGCCTTTCAGTCCGGTGAGAGCGATCCCTCTGATGATCTGGCGCTGGAAGACGAGGAAGACGATGAGCAGAGGGATGCTGGCAAGGCTGGCCGCGGTCATGATCTTCTCCCAGTGGGTGGTAGATTCGCCGCGGAAGAAACTGAGGCCAACGGGCAATGTATAGAATTCGCGGCTGTTGGCCAGGATCAGAGGCCACAGGTAGGCGTTCCAGTTGCCGATAAAGTTGAATATCGCCAGGGCGGCGATGGCCGGTTTGACGAGGGGCGCGGCGATGCGCCACCAGATGCCGAACTCGTTCATGCCGTCCATGCGGGCGGCGTCAAGGAGCTCGTTGGGGACACCATCGAAGAACTGGCGCATGAGAAAGATGCCGGCGGCGGTGATGACACCGGGAAAGGCGATGCCCCAGTATTGGGTGTAGCCGATGTGCCAGTTCCAGTTCACGCTCATGGTGAACCAGGGGATGATGAGCATTTCGGTCGGGATCATGAGTGTGCCGAGCATGCCGATGAAGATGATGTTCTTGCCCGGGAAGTCGAATTTGTTGAGCGTGTAACCGACCAGTGTGTCGAAAAAGACGACGCTTGTGGTGCTGATTACGGCAACGATAATGCTGTTGAGATACCAGCGTTCGAAGCTGCTGGTATTGAGTACATTCAGATAGTTCTGGAGGGTTGGGTTTTCGGGAAAGAAAGAGAAGTTGACCAGTTCGGGGGGTGGTTTAACGCTGGTAAGTATCATCCAGAAAAAAGGCGTGACCATGCAGACGCCGCCGATTGCCAGCAGAAGGTATGCGATCAACAGCGTCCAACTGAAGCGGCGCCGGGCACCGCTTTGGGCAGGCGCGAAATGATCCGCGATCTGCAGCGTGCCCTCTGAGCCCAACTCTGCAGAAGTAGTCATGAAAGAAGGTTCCCGGACGCCCCCGCCTAATACTCAACCCGCCGCGAAAAGAAGCGCAGCTGGATGATTGTTATCAGCAGTATAAGAAAGAAAAGAAGCACGGTGAGGGCGCCGGCATAGCCCATCTTGTAGCTGGAGAACCCCTCGCGGTAGACCTCGAGCACCACCGTGGTCGTACTTTTGAGCGGGCCTCCGGTGCCCTGAGGGCTCATGTTCTGGACGAGCGCGAAGAGCCGCAGATAGGATATGGTGCCGAGAACGGTGAGATAGACGATGATCGGATTGAGCAGGGGCAGGGTGATGCGCCAGAAGAGTTGCCAGGCGTTGGCGCCGTCGATGCGGGCGGCTTCGTAATAGTGGCCCGGAATCTGCTGAATGCCGGCCAGGAAGATGATGACAGCAAAGCCGAGATTTTGCCATACGGCAACGGCAGTGATCGAAGGCAGCGCCTGCGCGGGACTCTTGGTAAAGGGCTGCTGGGGCAGGCCGACCAGGTCCAGCGCCTGGTTGATCAAGCCGGTTTCCGGCTGATAGAGCCAGTTCCAGACGAAGGCGACGGCTACGGCCGAGGTGACGTAGGGTGCGAAGTAGGCGACGCGGAAGACCGCGGACAGGCGCCGGATCTGAGCGAGAAGCAGGGCAATGGCAAGAGCCAGAACCAGCTGAGATGGCACGCCGAAGAGGACGTAGCGAACGGTATTGGAGAAGGCGGCGGTGACAGAACTGCGCGGCTTGCCGGCGTCCTGCCAGATTTCCTGATAGTTCTCCAGGCCCACCCAGGGACCGGTGCCTTCGAACACATTCCAGTCGCGGAAGCTTACATTGAACGCCAAAATGGTTGGGTACCAGCGGATCACGACAAAGAAGACAAGGGCCACACTCATGAAGATGTAGGCCCAGATGATTTGCCGCTGGCGGAGAGTTAAGCGCATGGATCTATTCCAGCTCGGTTTCAACGTAATTCAGGCGGCCGGTACTGGGAAGGCTCGGCAATACTGGACTGAGGCAAGGAGAATCTGCCCGGATCAGACAAAGCGTAAGGCGAGAGGATACCCCGGCCCGCAGGTATCCTCTCGCTACGCGAATTTCACAGTTTTCGTTTAGCGGCTGGACCAGAAGTCGTCCAGGACCTCCTGGTCGGTATCGGCAGCGATCTGCAGCGCAGTCGCCGGGTCTTCGTCGGTCAGGACCACCATGTCGAAGGAGTCGATGATGGCCTGGCGCTGCTGGCTTTCGTCGGCGAAGAAGGTGGCGTGGGAGTATTCCAACCCTGCGGCGAACGCGCCCAGCTTTTCGTCGGCGAGGAGTTCCGGATTGCTGCCGGCCGCGAGTTGGGCGGGCAGCTCGCCGACGATGTCGACCCAGAGGGCACCGGCGTCGGCGCTGGTGATGAACTGAAGGAACTTAACGGCGGCATCGAAGCGCGCCTGGTCGGCGGCGGCCTTCTTGGTTAGGCCGTGGGTCCAGTATGAGCCGAAGGTGCTCTTGACGCCGTTATGCGAAGGCAGTTCGGTGACGCCGAAGTTCATGTCGGGATTGTTATTGGCGATGGTGCCGAGGCGGAAGGAGCCGTCGACGTGGAAGCACACGTGGCCACCAACGAAGGCGTTGGTGCTGCCGTCAAACAGGTCGCGGTCGCCGGTTGCAAGCTCGGTGTGGAAGGCCAGAAGGTAGTTCCAGGCCTGCAGGCCGGCCTCATCATTGTAGAGGACCTCGGAGTAGTCGTCGGTGTAGGGCACGCCGCCAAACTGGCGCACCAGCACCTCGCGGAACCAGTGATGGTCCTGGGCGGAGGGGTCGGCGACAAAGCCCTGGACGACGAGGGAGCCTTCGTCATCGCGCTGGGTGCAGGCGGCGGCCTGATCGGCCAGTTCGTCCAGGGTCGAGGGCGGGTTTTCGGGATCGAGGCCGGCGTCCGCCATCAGATCTTTGTTATAGAAGAGGGCCAGAGCGCGCACGGCTGTCGGGAGGGTGTAAAGCGTACCCTCGACAAAGCTGGCCTGGACCATGGGGCTGAACTCCTCAGCGACCATGGCGGGCGGGAAGGCGTCCTCGGGCAGGGGCACGAGGTAGCCGGAATCGATCCAGACGGACTGCCAGCCATAGAAGAGGGTGGCGACATCGGGGCCGACGCCGGCAGGTACGCTGGCGGCGATCTTGTCGCGGAACTCAGCGTAGGGGATATCGGCGTTGTGGACGACCTTGATGTTCGGGTTCGCCTCTTCGAATTGGGCGATCAGCTGGTCCATGGCGTTCACTCTGGCGGCGAAGTTGTACTGCCAATACTCGATTTCGATCACTTCGTCAGCCATGGCCTCTTCAGCAGCAGCTGGCTCAGAGGCCGTTTCTGCGGCAGGCGCAGCCGGCGCTGGGCAGGCAGCCAGGAGCATTGCGGCCACCAGAAGTGTGCCTATCAGCACATACAGTTTGGAGCGTTTCATTGTTGGGATCCTCCTTAGGTTAGAGTAGGTAGAGTCGACTGTCGAGACCTCATAGAGGTTACCACCGAAGGTGGTGTTGGAAAGTCCGACGATAGGATAGTTGTACTTGAGAGACGAAGTTTGTCATGTTCAGAGAGCGACAGAAAAGCCTGTGCGCCGGTCTTTATATCTCTGTTGCACCATAGTCCCGGTCTGCTCTTTACAGGTCGATCTTGAGCAGGCGGGCGGCATTGCCGGCGAAGATCTGCTGGATGTCCTGGTAAGGGAAATTCAGGTCGAGACAACTTCGCATCTGGTCCTGCAGGTATTCCTGGGTGAAGCCGCGCGGGAACCAGCTGCTGTCGGTGCCGAAGATGATGCGGCTTGGTCCGATGGTTTCGTAGTATTTGCGGAACAGGTATTTGACGGTCACGTCGCCGGGTACCCAGCGGATCCACTGGAGGCTGCCGCTGGTGTCGACGCAGACGTTTGGGCAGGCCCAGCAGAGTTGGAGGGTCTCACGTTCCCACGCGCAGCCGAAGTGGGGGATTACGAAGGTCACGTCGGGGAAGGCTTTGGCGATATTGTGCAGTTTGAAGGGGCTTATGTTCTCGTGCCAGGCGATGCCGCCGGCGCTGCCCTGGATTCCGAAGTGAATTAGGACGGGGATATCCAGTTCGGCGCATTTTTCCCAGACGGGCCAGATCGACTCGTCCTCGATCGGCTGTTCGATCATGGGTGCGAGCAGCTTATAACCGCGCAGGCCAAGCTCGGTTACGGCGCGCTCCAGCTGGGCGACGGCGTCCGGCTCGAAGGGATTGTGGTGGGCGAAGCCGACGAATTTGTCGGGATACCAACTGACAATTTCGGCAAGATGGTCGTTGCCGCCGCCGGTAACAAAGCCGACAGCGCGTACGCCGTATTCATCGAGCTCCGCGGCCCAGCGGCGGGCCTGCTCCCTGTCACCGGGGTGGTCGTCGGGGGATTCCGGTTTTGGGAAACCCCACATCTTGCGCCAGTGTTCGCCGTAGGGGCGGCTCATCTCCTGCACTTTGCGGGCCCGCTCCTCGCCCACTTTTTCGATGTATTTCTGAATCGTGTTTCCCATGTTGGGGAACCACGGTTTGCTAGTGGGGAAGTGGAGGTGGAAGTCGATTATTTCAAAGCCCTGATACATTGAAATTCCTCAAGTTAGAATCCTCTGATTGGTCCGTCCGATCGGCATAGGGAAGGCCACGTCAGCGGCAGAACATAGATGAGCAGAACACCTTTCTAGCCACATACCTGGAATGCATCCTGCGGAACCAGTTCGGGGTTGCTGGCCAGCAGAGCGGCCCCGAAGGCCGGGCAGGAACGATCTGGCAGCCGGGCAGATGTGCGCTGAGTTCGGCGCGAAATGTATGGCGAAGACAGGATGGCTGTTCCAAAACGGAGCCGGCGGTGGCGACCTGTGAGTCGGTCAGCAAACCGACTTTACGCAGAACGGAAGCGGCCGTACCGGCAAGTGCTGCGCCGGCCTGATTCAGGATTGAACGTGCTATGGCATCATCGGAGGCGGCTGCCTCAAATACGAAGGGGGCGAAGGACCGGAACTGTTCGTGTGCGTAGGAGATACTGGCATCAAGCCCGGCGATCCAGCCGATCCATTCCATCTGTGTGCTGCCGGCGAGTACGCGGAATTGCTCTGTCAGAAGTGTCTCAGGGCCGCGTTGGTCGAGCGCGGCCAATGCGGCGCGGAGGCCGCGGCGGCCGATATCGTAGCCGCTGCCAGCATCGCCCAGCCAATGACCCAGGCCGTCGGCGCGAGCTGAGCGGCCGTCCTCACCGACGGCATAGGCGACGGCCCCGCTGCCGGCGGCAATGAGGGCGCCGGGGCTGCCGTGAAAGGCGCCGGCCCAGGCAACGACGGAGTCGTTGAGCGACCGCCACGGACATTGCAGTCCGCTGGCGTTGAGCGCAGAGGTCATGATGTGATGCATCTGTTTCTGGTCGGACGGGCCATCGAAGCCGGCCATGCCGGCGCAGGCGGCCTTCACTTCAGATGGGGAAACGGCAGACGGGGCCAGAGCCTGTGAAATTGCCGCGGACAGGTTGGCGGCGGCCTGTTCCACACCGACGATATGATAGTTGGAGGGGCCGCTCTGCCCTTCGCCGACCAGGCGGCCGGTTGCGTTGGACAGAACGATATGGGATTTGGTTGCGCCGCCGTCGATTCCAAGAAAATAAGCCACAGTAGGATTTTAGCCCGAATGGTGCAAATGTCAAACGTAGGTGGTATTGGCAGGACAGGAGTTATCGGTATTCGAAGGAGGGGCAGGTTGATATGCGGTGCAACGCCCCAAGGTGGCGAGGGACAGAAGGGGTGCATGTTTGCCCGGCTGCGCAAAGGGTGGGAGAATTGGCGGAAGGACAGTTTCCAGTTGCGGGAGACTACTCGGGCTGTATGACACTGATCGCAGGATTCAAACGCCCCAGGAGCGAGAGAGTGCATCCCAGATTTGGGGTGGGAACAGTCTGGCGGGGAATCAGTGCCAGCGTTGGCTGGAACTGTTTACCGTCTTTTGGCGAGACGCAGTGCAGGCGCCAGGCCTGGCCGTACGGTGGCGTCCGTCAGTTGGGGAGGGTGCGAGGGCAGGCACAAGGCCGGCACCTGTAGGTAACTGATGGGACTGGCAGGACGCGGTCTGGCTGGACACCTTCGATAAGGCACCTGTTACGAGTATCGACACCCGGTCGACCAGGGACGTTGTAGGAGAGGGGGCGTTGCGGGGGCTCCGCCCCCGCACAAGGGAGGGCCGAATAGGCCCGACCGCCCAAAACAGCAGTTTTTAGTAGTCAGTTTTTAGTGGTTTGGGGGCAGTTTCTGCGATTCCCCTGTTTCAGGGTTGAACGTGAGATGGTTGGGGGTCCGCAGCGACCTGAGGCATGGGGAAGTCCGCCCCCATTTTGGGATGCACACGTTTGAAGAGTACGGGTTTCAAATTCAGTGACGAAGAGATAGGCTGGAACGACTATGAGACAGGCCAGGATTGAGCGGGCGACGAAAGAGACGCAGGTCGTGCTGGAGCTGGCGCTGGATGGGCGCGGCGCGGCGGAGGCGGCGACGGGTATCGGGTTTCTGGACCATATGCTGACGCTCTTTGCCGGGCACGGGCTGTTTGACCTGACGGTGCGGGCGGACGGCGATCTTGAGATTGACGAGCACCACACGGCTGAGGACGTGTGCATTTGCCTGGGGCGGGCGATCGACCAGGCCCTGGGAGACCGCAGCGGCATCGTGCGCACGGGGCATGCCTATGTGCCGATGGATGAGACGCTGGCGCGGGTCGTGGTGGACCTGAGCGGACGGCCGTACTGCGTGTTTGACGCAGAGTTTACGACGCCGAAACTGGGGGAGCTCAGCACGGACCTGTTGTTCCACTTGTTCGAGAGCATTGCGATCCACGGGCGGATGAACCTGCATGCGGCGGTGCTGTACGGACGCAACGATCACCACAAGGCGGAAGGGCTGTTCAAAGCGCTGGCGCGGGCGCTGGACGGCGCGACGCGGCCGGATGAACGGCGGACCGGCGTACCGAGTACGAAGGGAACGCTGAGCGCGTGAACGCAGGCGCGGCAATTCCTCGCACGACGGCCGAACGGGGCTCCCCGCTCTTTCCCGGCTACTCCACTTTCCCATTTCAAGGCACAGACTATGACTGCTGAAAAGGTGACCGACCTCGAGATTCCCTCACTCGACGAGATTAGGGCGACGCGCGCGCGCATCGATCCATATGTATTGCGCACACCTATGTGGCGCTGGCAGAGCCAAGCGTTGGAGGAGGCGCTTGGCGCGAACACGGAGGTGTGGCTGAAGCTGGAGCTGTTTCAGAGGACGGGAACGTTCAAGCCGCGCGGGGCAGTAAATGACATTCTGCAACTGGACGGGGCGGCGCGGGAGCGGGGCGTGACCGCGGTGAGCGCGGGCAACCACGCGATTGCGGTGGCGTACGCGGCCCAGATTTTCGGTATCAGCGCCAAGGTCGTGATGCCGTCGTCCGCACCACAGTTTCGGGTGGAGAAGTCGCGCAGCTATGGGGCCGAGGTTGTGCTGGTGGCCGACGTATATGAAGGGTTCGCCGAGGTGGAGCGCATTCAGCAAGAGGAGGGGCGGGCATTCGTTCATCCGTTTGAAAGCCGCACGATTGTAACGGGGCAGGCGACGGTGGGGCTGGAGGTGTGCGAGGATGCGCCGCCGCTGGACATGTTGATCGTGCCAGTAGGGGGCGGCGGACTGGCGGCAGGCATCGGCGCGGCGGTCAAGCAGCTGCAGCCGGCGTGTGCGGTCTTGGGTGTGGAGCCGGAGGGCGCGGATACGATGCACCGCAGCCTGGCCAGCGGCAGGCTGGAGTCGATAGAGCGTGTGGAGACGATCGCCACCAGCCTGGGCGCGCCGGCGACGCAGACCTACAGTTTCGGCCTGTGCAGGCGTTTTTTGGAGGAGGTGGCGCTTGTCAGCGACGAAGAGATGCTGGACGGGATGCGGCTTCTTTTTCACGAGATGAAACTGGCGGTCGAGCCGGCGTGCGCGGCCTCGACCGCGGCCCTGTTTGGTCCGCTGCGAGAGCAGGCGGCAGGGAAGCGGGTGGGACTCATACTGTGCGGTTCGAACATGGGTATGGACACGTTCGTCGAGTTGATCGGTCAGGGCAGATAAGATGGCCGAAGGCGCTATCGAACTGGCGCCCGGCCATAAGATCGGTCTGGCTCTGGCGGGCCCGGTGATGCTGGCGGCAGGCAGCATCGGTTACGGGGAGGCGCGTCACCGGGAGTTTGAGACGGCCCGGTTTGGCGGCGTGGTTGTGGGCCCGTTCACGCGGAGGAGCCGGGGCGGCAGCCAGCCGCCGCGCATGGCGGAGACAGTGGGCGGGTTTGTACGGAACGTCGGGTTGCAGAACCGGGGCGTGTCGGCGGCGGTGAGGCGGTACGGCCAGCTGTGGCCGCGGTTGGGCTGTCCGGTCATTGCCCAGGTGGCGGACAGCGAGTCCGGTGACGCGGCGGAGACGGTGGAGCGGCTGTCCGGGGTGGACGGAATCGAGGGGTTCGAGCTGCTGTGCGAGCCGGGTGCCGGCGAGAAAGAGATCAGCCGGCTGCTGGAGGTTGTTCAGCGGGAGACGGATTTGCCCGTGCTGGTTAAGCTGCCTCTCGCGGGCGCCGCAGCGCTGGCGCCGGCGGCTGTGGAGGCGGGCGCGGCCGGTGTGGTGGTGGGCAGTCCGCCGATGGGGGCGGGTGTACGGCCCGACGGACAGACGGTGAGCGGGGAGATGTTCGGGCCGGGAGCCTTTCCGATTATGCTGGCGGCGCTGCTGGAGGTGAAGGCGCTGGCGCTGGCCGGCTCGTTAGTCGCCTGCGGCGGCGTGCATACGCGGCAGCAGGCGCGCGATTGTTTGCAGGCAGGCGCGGATGCGCTGCAGCTGGATAGCCTGGTCTGGGTGGAGCCGGCGGCGGCGGTGTCGCTGGCCGTCAGTCTGGATAGCAGTTGATGGGCCGGCAGATCGTTCACCCCGTGTTCATTCCTTTCTTCTTTCTCTTTCGTCTAATTTACATACCGGCCAGCGTGTTGAGCCATACGGGGCACGGGTCGCCGTGGCTGAACGCGGTGCTGGGCTGCGTGGTCACGCTGGGCGCGGAGTGGCTGACGCGGCGCATGGGGGTAGACATTGCGCGGCGCGAGCGTCAGCGCGCGGTTGTTGTGGTGATCATGGCGCTGGTTACGCTCGGTTTCTTTCCGGAGGAGGCGCCAATCGGGTTGATCCTGTGGGCGGGCAGCGGCGCGGCGTGGGGAGCGGCGACGCGGGGGATTGGTTGGCGGGCGGCGTCGAACTCCAAGGTTTTCGCGGCTGGGGCGTTGGGTGCGCTGCTGGGTGCGACGGGGTTGTTCGGGCCGGGGAGCTGGCTGGCGGCAGTGGTGCTGGGCGTTGGGTTGTGGTTTGGGCGTAGAGGGAACGGTAATGGAGGAGCAAAGGTATGAATGAGCGAGTACAGACCGCCTACGAGCTGGCGGGGCGGACAAGGGAAAAGCGACCAGCAGCGTGGGAAAAGTGGCTGGAGGAGAGCGAACGGCTCAATCAGTTGATACTGGCCGGGACGAACGGTGTACCTGTGGACATTGAGCTGGCGCTCAAGGCCGCGCGTGCGGACCTGGAAGCAAGGGACGCAAGAGTGTATGGAGGCGACGAGTGACAGGAATATGGACCAACAGAGGTGATGGGTGGGAGTTGGATGCGCCCCACCCGCGGTAGAGGACAGTGAGACACTCGTTTGGAGTGAAGAGGAGCGAAGAGAGAAAGAAGAGCCTGCTCCATATTCCTGCAAGTTCCCCCTTTTAGAAGTTTCTCGCTGCTCACCACTACAGATTCGTTATTCACTCTGTTCCTCGGTCAGGGTTTGCAGTCCTCGGGCACAGTGGCGGTACCGAACACTTCCTCAACAAGCTTGGCGGCTTCCGGATCGTAGTCCGACAGTGTTGGATAGGTTGCGATTAGCGAGACAGGCATCGTATCCTGGAACCAAAATTGGACCGCCTCGGCCCAGTACTCACGGTAGTTTCGTGATGCATACAGGCCCTGCCACCGACCTGCGTTCATGGCTGCCTGGTATGCAGCTTCGAGCCTCGTGTTGAAATCGGCGGCGCTCGCCTGCTCGTCAATAGCGAAGTGCACAGCGTGAGCCATTTCGTGAACAAGGGTATTGCAGTACGGCTCCACAGCAGGAACGCCAATGATAATCGCATCGGCCCCATCGTGGACATATCCTAGAACGTTATTGGATAGGAAATAGAACTCCGGTAATTGAGTTATTCCCTCACCGTCCTCGTTGCGCTTGTAAATGACGACACGAGACGGATATTCAACCAGGATGTCCAGAAGGTCGGACCGGGTGGAAAGCATTCCTGTAACGACGTCCCGCACAAGAACCATCTTGTCATCGGATACCTCGCTGGGGGCGACCACGGTGATGCCGGAAGCGTTTGCGTATTTCTGATAGAAGATATCAAGGCCGAGTGAAGGCGGCGGTGGTGGAAACTGCTGCGGGACGATAATTGCCTGCACGCGATCCGACCATGGTCCGCGCATGCCGTTGGCGTCACGGGCGCGGATTTGGTAGTAGTAGATGCGGCCGTCGGTTTGCACGGTATAGGTGAAGGTTGTCGTTGTCAGGGCGTTGCCGATGGAGCCCCACTGGCGGTCGAGGCTGTTCCAGGCCCGCAGATCATAGCTGGCGGCGTCGGACACGGCGTCCCACGTAAGCGCAACCTGGTTGCCACTGACTGTCGCGCTCAGATTCTGCGGCACGTTCGGGGCAAGCATGTTCTCAGAGCTTGTACATGCAGGCAGACTGAGACGTGCAAGCTGGGCAGCTACCGTAGAATTCGGGTGAGACAGGGTTGCCCCTGCAGGCAGGCACAGGGTATTGCCTGTGAGGTAGATCCCGCGAAGGCTGGTCAGAGGGTTGAGGTCGGGAATGGGGCCGGCCAGCCGGTTGTCGTTGAGGGTCAACCACACCAGCTTGGTGAGGTGATTCAGGTCGAGAATCGGCCCGGTCAACAGGTTTGAGCTGAGGTCCAGTGATATCAGATCTCTGTTCAGGCTCAGGTCGGGAAACGGTCCGGACAGTTGGTTGTCACTCAGGTCCAGTCGCGTTAATGCGGTGAGGGCACTCAAGTTGGGTACTGTGCCCGTGAACTCGTTGCCACTGAGGTTGAGGTCTGTCAGTTTGGTGAGCGCGCTCAGGTCAGAGATTACTCCTGAGAACAGGTTGGACGCAAGGTTCAGATGCAGCAGGCCTGTATTCGAGCTGAGATCGGGGAAAGATCCGGTCAACTGGTTAGCGTCGAGGGAGAGCCTCCTGAGATTTGTAAGGGAGCTGAGATCGGGGACCGGGCCGCTAAGCCTGTTTTCGCCCAAATCCAGTTCGCTCAAGAGAGTGTTAGCGGTTAAGTCGGGGATGCTTCCAGTCAGTTGACTGGCGCGGAGTCCCAGAACTCTCAGTTCAGTAAGGGGACTCAGGTCGGAAATGGATCCGGAGGTGTACTGGTTGCGGCCGAGATAGACAACTCTCAGCTTGGTGAGGGCGCTAATGTCCGGGAACGGTCCCGAAACATTGGTAGTGCTGATTGAAAGCCGCGTCAGGCTGGTGAGGGCACTCAGGTCAGGGATCGGCCCGGTCAATTGTGTATTGCTGAGTGCCAGACTCGTTAAGTTTGTGAGAGCGCTCAGGTCAGGGATCGGCCCGGTCAGAGGATTGGAGTCGAGGACCAGAATCCTCAGCCTACTGAGGGCGCTGAGCTCAGGGATCTGTCCTGACAATTGATTGTTGGCCAGGAACACATTAGTAAGATTTGTGAGGGCGCTCAAATCCGGGAGAGTTCCGTTCATTTCATTGTGTCCGAGAGACAGGCGAGTCACATGACCGTAATGGTTCGTGAATACACCGTACCAGGTACCAATGGGCTCGTCAGTCAACCAGTTGTCGTTCTTTTTCCAGTTGGCGCCGCCGGTTGCGTTATAGAGAGCGACAAGCGCGGCCCTCTGCTCGGGACCTCCGGGCGTGCAGGAGGGTAGACCCAGTGCCTTCAGGTAGGATTCAATGTCAGTGTTGGGATGGGACAATCCGGCGTCATCAGGCAGGCAAAGTTGCGTACCTTCCAGGGATAGAGTCGTCAGTTGAGTGAGAGCGCTGATATCCGGAATGGGACCGGTCAGACTGTTGCCACCCAGGTACAAGGCTGTCAGGTTGGTCAGGGCGCTCAGATCCGGAAAGGGCCCCGTCAGTTGGTTTTCGCTGAGATGAAGTGTAGTAAGTTTGGTCAGGGCGCTCAGGTCTGGAATTGGTCCTGTCAAATGATTTTGAAAGAGGTACAACCTCGTCAGGTTGGAAAGGTAGCTCAGATCGGGGATGGGGCCCGTCAACTGGATGTCATTGAGGGACAGCGTGGTCAGGTTGGTCAGAGAGCTCAGGTCCGGAAAAGGACCGGGAAACTGATTTGAACCGAGATCAAGTAATGTAAGCTTTGTGAGAGGACTCAGATCCGGAAACTGACCGACCAGATGGTTGCCACTGAGATCCAGCCCAGTAAGGTTGGTGAGTGCGCCGAGTTCCGGAAGTTGCCCCGTAAGCTGGTTGTATTCGAGATCCAGGAATGTAAGGCTGGTGAGAGCGCTCAGATCCGGGATCTGCCCAGTGAAGTCGTTGTAGCCAAGGTACAGATGTGTCAGATTGGTCAGGGTACTGGGATCTGGCATGGGCCCGCTCAACTCGTTGAAACTCAGATACAAGACCTTTAGGCTGTTGAGTGAACTCAAGTCCGGGAAGGGACTGGTCAGCTTGTTGTAACTCAGGTTCAGTGTCGCCAAGCTGGTGAGGGCACCCAGGTTGGGGACAGGCCCAGACAACTCATTCCGTGAAAGGTCCAGGTAGGTCAGCCTGGTGAGGGCGCCCAGGTCCGAGAGCTGGCCGCTCAGCCCATTGTTGTAAAGAACCAGCCATTTGACGTGACCGTTTGGATCGGTTGTGACGCCGTACCAGGTGGAAATAGGCTCATTGGTCAACCAGTTGTGATTGTTAATCCAGTTGGCGCCGTCGGTTGCGTTGTATAGGGCGACGAGCGCGGCTCTCTCGGCAGCGGGGGCAGGCGGCGGCGTGGTCGCGGTGGGGGTGGCAGTAGGCGTAGCGGTAACCGCAGGTGTAGCGGTAACCGTAGGCGTAGGCGTAGGGCTCAGCGTCGAGGACACCGTCGCTTCGGCGTACTGGGACCACGCGCTGGTTGCGCCGTTTGCGTCCACTGCGCGGATTGCGTAATGGTAGGTCGTGCCGGGAGATAGCTGTGCGTGCGTGTGGGCCGTGCCGGTCAGGTTGCCGTCATCCAGCTGCTGCCAGCCGCCGGCGCTTTCCCACGCCCACAGTTCGTACCGCACCGCGCCCGAGACGGGATTCCATCTGAGCTCGACCGCGGCGGCCAATGTGGACTGTGCAGTCAGTGTCGGTGCGACCAGAGCCTGTGGTGTACTGGGAACGGTCACAAACTTCTGTTCCGACCATTCGCCAGCCGTGCCGCCGGCGGCAACGGCGCGTACAGTGTAGTAGTAGGTCGTGCCTGAGGTCACGCCTTCGTGCCGGTGTGACGTGCCGGTCAGGTCCCCTTCGTCCAGTTGCTGCCAGCTGCTGGCGCTGTCCCAAGCCCAAAGCTCGTAGCGAATTGCGCCGGTTACAGCCGTCCAGTTGAGTGCGACCGCGTTCGTGCCTGAGGAGGTCGCGGAAAGGGTTGGGGCTGGCAGGGCCCCGGTGGACGTCTGCGTAGGCGTTGCAGTGGCCGTGGGGGAGGGTGTCTGTGTGGGCGTTAGGGTTGGTCCTGCCGTGGGCTTTGGCGTGGACGTCGGCTGCGCTGTGCCGGGGCAGGTTGAAAGGTTCAGGACCTGCAGCGCGGCGGCCACTGCTGTATTTGGATGGGTCAGGCTTGCCCCTGCAGGCAGGCAGAGCTGGTTGCCTTCGAAACTTACTCCCTCGAGCTTTGTGAACGGGCGCAGGTCCGGGATCGGCCCGGTTAACTGGTTGCCGCTGAGGTAAAGATTCCTTAAGTTCGTGAGCGCACTCAGGTCCGGGATCGAACCGCTCAACTCGTTATCGTAGAGGTACAGATTTATCAGTTCTGTGAGCGCACTCATGTCCGGAATCGGCCCGTTTATGCGCGTGCCCCAGATGGAAAACTCCCTCAGTTCTGTGAGCGTACGCAGGCTGGGAATCTGCCCACTCAGATTGTTGTTGCCGAGATACAACTGTTCCAACCTGGTCAGAGCGCTCAGTGACGGGATTGCGCCACTCAACTCGTTGTTATGCAGGAACAGAGATACCAGGCTGGTGAGGGTACTCAGGTCGGGAATCGAACCGCTCAACTGGTTGCCGCCAAGGTCCAGGTGTGTAAGCTTTGTGAGCGCACTCAGGTCCGGGATCGAACCACTCAGCCTGTTGCTGCCCAAGTGCAGGTTTGTAAGGTTGGTGAGCGCACTCAGGTCGGGGATCGGACCGCTAAATTGGTTGATCTCCAGGCGCAGCTCGCTCAGGCTGGTAAGCGCACTCAGGTCAGGAATCGACCCGCTCAGGTCATTGACGAGAAGAACCAGCTTCCTCAGGCTGGTCAGCGCGCTCAGGTCCGGGATCGAACCGCTCAGGTTGTTCGACCCGAGGAAAATCCAGATTACGTTGCCGTTGGCGTCGGTGGAGACACCGTACCAGGTGGAGAGCGGCTGGTCCGTCAGCCAGTTGTCGCGACGAGACCAGTTGGGGCCGCCGGTTGCGTTGTAGAGGGCGACGAGCGCGGCTCTCTCCCGCGACGGTGATGACGACGTCGGGGTCTGGGTTGCTGTCGGGGTAGACGTTCGTGTGGCGACGACCGTTGACGTGGGCGTGGCAGCCGCTGTCGAAGGCGCAGAAACGGCGGCCGAAGGAAACGGATCAGCCGAGCACGCACCCTGTACGCCGTCGGCGTCCAATACACAGACGGCGTACCAGTACCTCCTGCCTAAAACAGGGTTTCTATGCGTATAGCTGGTCCCCTTCACACCGCCGTCGTCGATGCGCACCCAGTCCACGTCTTCGTCCCACCACGCATGCACCGCATACGCGGATCCGTCTGCCACATCATTCCAGCGCAACTCGATCACTCCGTCGCCGGCATGTACGGTCAGCGTCGGCGCGGTCCCGGTTTGGGCATAGGTCGCGCTGTCGGTGAGGAGGAGGAAGGGGGTCAGGACCGCCAGGATGGCGATGAGGAGAAGGAGTATCAGGCGCTTCGCGAACTGGATCTGAGTCTTACTCTTCAAAAGGGACACTGTCCTGTAGGTCGAAAAGAGGGTGAAGTGGAGTGAAGCGCGTGTTCGGATCTGCTCGCTGTTGCTGTTCCACGCACCTATTTTGGGTCATGGTTTGCATGCCGCGGGTATTGTCACTTCACCGAGAGTATCCTCGATCAGTTTGACGATTTCGGGGTCGCGGTCGATAAGGTGCGATTCCCACAACCAGTATTTGACCGTTTCGGCCCAGTATTCCTCGGCATTAGTGCTTGCGTAGTATCCCCGCCAGAGACCTGTGTTTACTGCAGCCTGGAACAGGGCGCGGAGCCGTGTGTCGAAGGTTTCAGCATCAGTCTGCTCTTCTAGTGCGTAATCGACGAGATGCGCGAACTCATGGATAAAGGTGTCGCAATGGGGGTCCGTAACCGGAGAATAGGCGACCCACTTTTGGGCGATTCCTTTGAAGCGGTCTTGAATGTAAAGACGCGTATTGTGACCGGCCAAAGTAGCAAGCACGTCGGACCGGTTGGAAAGCATCCCGGTGATGACGGCCCGCGAGCGAATCATCTGTTCGTCAGAGACCCAATTGGGTGCAACCACGGTCAGGCCCTGAACCACCATATGCTTCTGATAGTACCTTTCGAGGCCCAGCGAGAGGGGCGGAGGCGGAAACTCGGTCGGGACTACGGCCACGTAGAGCTGGTCTGACCAAGCGCCCCAAACGTCATTGGCGTCGCGGGCGCGGACCTGGTAGTAGTAGTTGCGGCCGTCGGTTTGGACAGTGTGAGTGAAGGTCGTTGTGTCGGTGAGAACGCCGCCAACGGCGCTCCAACTCAAGTCGTAGCCATTCCAAGCGCGAAGACTATAGCTGACGGCGTTCTCCACGGCATCCCAGGTGAGTACGACCTTGTCGGCGGCGACGGTCGCGGCCCAGTTCTGCGGTGTGCCCGGTACGGCTGCGAGTTCGGTATCGGTACAGTCGGCCAGGTTGAGGAGATTCAAGTGTGCGGATACGACACTGTTGGATCCGGCCAAGTCTACGCCTGCCGGCCGACAAAGCTGGTTGCCACGGAGGTCTAAGGACGACAGATTGGTAAGCCGGCTCAGGTCGGGGAATGGTCCAGTCAACTGGTTGGCTCTAAGAGAGAGAATCGACAGCCTGGCGAGCTGAGCTAAATCGAGTATGGGTCCGGTCAGTTGATTGTAATCGAGGCGAAGCCACCGCAGTTCGGCGAGCGTGCTCAGGTCAGGGATTTGCCCGGTCAACTGGTTGTCGTTGAGATGGATGGAAGATAGCGAAGTCAGGCCGCTGATTTCCGGTATCCGTCCGCTTATCCGGTTGGAGCTGAGGTTCAGGGTCCGCAGCTTTGTGAGGCCTTCCAAGGCAGGAATCTGTCCAGTCAGCTGGTTGTTGCTGAGATTCAGGCTCGTCAGGTCGACGAGCGCGTTCAAGGTCGGGATTTGCCCGGTCAGCTGGTTTTCGCTGAGATTCAAGCTCGTCAGTCTGGTGAGATGGCTCAGGTCGGGAATCTGCCCGTTCAACCGGTTATTGGCAAGGTACAGAATTTTCAGGCCGGCGAGTTTCCTTATGTCGGGAACCTGCCCGGTCAACTGGTTATGGGCGAGGGACAGCTCGCTCAGATTGGCGAGCTTGCTCAGGTCGGGAATCTGACCGGTCAGTCTGTTCCAGTTGAGGGTAAGTTTTCTCAGACGCGTAAGTGCGCTCAGGTCGGGGATTGGTCCCGTGAACTGATTGCCAGCGAGGCTCAGCGTGTCCAAGGCGGTGTTGGCTTCCAGATTCGGAAGTTGCCCGCTCAGACGGTTGGACCCAAGAGCAATAACCCTTAGATTCGAAAGGTTGCTCAGGTCGGGAACCGGGCCGCTCAGGTCGTTGTTCCAGAGGTGTAGAGAGTAGAGGTTGGTGAGGTTGCTCAGGTCGGGAATCTGACCGTTCAGATCGTTGGCAGGAATGTAGACATATCTAAGGTTGACGAGTGCGCTCAAGTCTGGGATCGGACCGCTCAAGTGGTTGTAATCAAGTCTGATGCTAGTAAGATTGGTCAAAGCGCTCAGGTCCGGGAGTGAGCCGCGCAGGCCGTTGCTGCTGAGAGACAAGGCTCTGACGCGTCCCTGTTCATTTGTGAAGACGCCGTGCCAAGTACCGACCGGCTCGTCGCTTAACCAGTTGTTGTTGCGCGTCCAGTTGGGGCCGTCGGTTGCGTTATAGAGGGCGACCAACGCGGCCCTTTCCGTGCCTGACACGGACGCCGGCGGCGTCGCAGTGGGGGTAGGCGTATGCGCAGTTTCCAGCGTTTCGGTCGGCGTCGCAGTCAATGTTGCCGTCGCGGTGGGAGTCGGCGTTTGCGCAGTTTCCAAGGTTTCGGTCGGGGGCGCAGTCAATGTTGCTGTCGCGGTGAGAGTCGGCGTCGCGGTGGGAGTCGGCGTATGCGCAGTTTCCAGGGTTTCGGTCGGGTTCGCAGTCAATGTTGCTGTCGCGGTGAGAGTCGGCGTGGCCGTTGGGCCAACTACTACAGTGGCGGGAACGGTTGCGCTGGGGTAGTCCGACCACGGGCTGGTCGTGCCGCTGGCAGCGACCGCGCGGATTGCGTAGTGGTAGGTCGTGCCAGGAGTCAAATCGCGGTGCGTGTACGACGTGCCCGTCAGATTACCTTCGTCGAGGCGTTGCCAGTTGAGCGTGGCATCCCACCACGTCCAGAGGGTGTATCTGACTGCACCGGGGACGGGCGCCCAGCTGAGCTCAATCGCGTTGGTCAGGGTCGCCTCCGCTCTCAACTGCGGCGCAGTAAGCGCGGAACCGTCCCGAGTCGGGGTTATCGTCGCAGTAGGTGATGGTGTAGGCGGAGGTCCCGGCGTTGGGGTACGGGTGGTCAAAGGGGTTGGTGTTGCCGTGTGCGTGTCAGCGGCCGTGCAGGAAGGCAAAGTCAGACTCTGCAGGTGGTCGGCCACTCTTGCGTTCGAATGCGTTAGACTCAGGCCTGCGGGCAGGCACAGTTCATTGCCTCTAAGGTTCAGATGTGTCAGCTGGGCAAGCGCGCGCAGGTCCGGGACCGGCCCGGTCAATTGGTTGTCACTGAGGTAGATCTCCGTCAAATTGGTGGAATGGGTCAAGACCGGGATCTGCCCGCTCAGCCGGTTGTTACTAAGGTTCAGTACGGTCAGTCCGGTGAGGGTGCGCAGATCCGGGATCGACCCGGTCAACTGGTTTCGAGACAGGTACAGCCTCGTCAGTTTAGTGAGTGCACTCAGATCCGGAAACGGCCCGGTGATCTGGTTGTTGGTGAGGGACAGGTTTTCGAGTTGGGTAAGGGCACTCAGATCCGGGAACGGGCCGGGAAACTGATTGGAGCCGAGGGAAAGCGTCTTCAGGTTGGTGAGGGCGCTCAGGTCTGGAAACTGCCCGCTAAACTGGTTGTGATCGAGATACAGCCTCTCGAGATTGGTGAGGGCGCTCAGATCCGGTACGGGGCCGCTCAACTCGTTATAGCTCAGGGACAGCCTCGCCAAGTTGGTGAGGGTGCTCAGGTCCGGAACCGGTCCGCTCAACTGGTTGAAATCCAGGTACAGGGAATCCAGATTTGTCAGGGCGCCAAGATCCGGAAACGGCCCTGTCAGCTCATTGTAACTGAGATGCAGCACCGTCAGCTTGGTGAGGGTACTCAGATCAGGGACAACTCCCGAAAAGTCGTTTCGGTAAAGGTACAGGCTGGTCAGATTGGTGAGGGCGCCCAGGTCCGGAATTGGCCCCGTCAGTTCGTTGTTGCTCAGGGCCAGGCTCGTCAGATTGGTGAGGGCGCTCAGGTCCGGGAGTTGTCCCCGCAGTTCGTTGTTTGGGAGATACAACCGTGAAACATGACCGTTATGGTCGGTAGAGACGCCTTCCCAGGTGGAGAGCGGTTCGTTGCTCAGCCAGTTGTCGTTATTCGTCCAGTTGGCGCCATTGGTTGCCTGGTAGAGCGCCACCAGGGCGGCTCTCTCTGCAGCCGGATCCGAGGCCGGTGAAGTCGCTGTCGGGGTAGCGGTAACTCTCGGAGTAGCGGTATCCGTCGGGGTGGCAGTGACCGTTGGCGTGGCGGTAACCGTAGTAGTAGTGGTCGTCGTAAGAATGGGGCTCTGCGGCGAGGACACGGTCGCCTCGGCGAACTGTGACCACGCGCTGGTTGCGCCGCTGGCGTCCACTGCGCGAGCTGAGTAATAGTAGATCGTGCCGGGAGCAAGCTGTGTGTGCGTGTGCGACGTGCCGGTCAGGTTGCCGTCGTCCAGTTGCTGCCAGCCGCCGGCGCTGTCCCACGCCCACAACTCGTACCGCACCGCGCCGGAGACGGAATTCCAACTGAGCTCGACCGCGGCGGCCATTGTGGACTGTGCAGTCAGTGTCGGCGCGACCAGAGCCTGAGGTGAACCGGGTACGGTTACGAACTTCTGGTCGGACCATGCGCTGGCTGTGCCGTCTGCGGCCACGGCGCGTACGGTGTAGTAGTAGGTGGTGCCGGGCGTCGCGTCTTCGTGCCTGTGCGTCCTGCTTGTCAGGTTCCCGTCGTCGAGCTGCTGCCAGTCACTGGCGCTGTCCCACGCCCACAGCTCGTAGCGAACCGCGCCTGTGACCGCTGTCCAACTGAGATCGACTGCGCCCGTTCCCGTGGAAACTGCGGTCAATACAGGCGCGGAAACAGTTCCGGTTGGGGCTGTCGTCGACGTGGGCGTCAACGTGAATGCCGCCGTGACTGTAGGAGTAGAAGTCAGCCTGGCAAGTGCGGTATCCTGGGCCTGCTGGGACCTGGGACTCACTCTACCTTCAGCGTCGATGGCGCGGACGGTGAAGTACAGTGTCGTCCCGGCGCTATACCCAAGGAATCCGTAGGCAGTTTGTGTAATCGGGCTCTGGTAGGTGCGCTGCCAAGCGCCGTCAGCGCCAGTCCGCCACCAGACATCGTACTCTACAGCGCCGGCGACCGGCTCCCAATAGAGGTTGATCCATCCTGGTCCCTTCCGGGTGGTCAATACCGGTGCGGCAGGTCCCCCCGGGTCTCCTCCAGCTCCGGGGACAGGAATCCCGGACTCAGATTGTGCGATGGCTGCGCCCACACTGTGAAGCGAGGAAAGTGCCAGTGTGGTAAAAATGGCAAAACAAAGATGGAAGCGCGTTGCCCTCAAGGCCAGCATTGGAGAGTCGTATTCATTTGGATAAGGTCATGCGTTTACTGACGTGGGCTGCGGAATCGGGCACGCCGTCAGGTATTTTACACGGGTATCGTAACGCCGTCTAATGGCTTCCGTTTGCCGAATTCCGGACCAGCGCCGGGCAATGGTTCAGTTGCTGAGGGTCTAGAGGGGGGCCGGAAAGAGCGACATCTGGTGGGCTGGCTGGCGGCCATTGAGGAGGACATAGGGGGCGGCCTTCTGCGGGGAGGGGACACCGAGGGCGCGCAGATGTTGGAGGTCGGTGAGGTTGCCCCGGCGGCGGGCGCGGAGGATGCGTTCGGCGCTTTTGGGACCGATACCGGGCACGCGCAGGAGGGTGGGGCGGTCGGCGCGGTTCAGCTCTATGGGTGCGGTGCGCAGGTGGATGTCGGCCCAGGCCTGTTTGGGGTCTACGTCGAGGCGGAGGTTCTGGTCGGCGCCGAAGCCGATGTCCTCGGTGTCCCAGTCGTAGTCGCGCAGGAGGAAACTGGCCTGGTAGAGGCGGTGCTGCCGCTTCAGGGAGGCAGACGGCAGGTCTTCGAAAGGCGTGTCGGGCACGGGGTAGAAGGAGGAGTAGTAGACGCGGCTCAGACGGGCCTGGCGGTAGAGCTTTTCGCTGAGAGAAACCAGCTCCAGGTCGGTGTCGCCGACGGCGCCGACGACAAACTGGGTGACTGAGGAGGCGCGCACGTGTTCGCGGCTGCGGATCTGCTCGGTCCAGAGGAGACGCTGCATCAGGTCGTCCCAGAACTCCTTTTGGGGCGCGAGGCCGGCCAGCCTGCCCGGGGTAGCGCCCTCGAGATTTATGGAGACCCGGTCGGCCAGCTGCATGGACCTGCGCACCTGCTCATAGTCGGAGCCGGGCATAATCTTCAGGTGGATGTAGCCGGGGTAGTTCCGTTTCTTGCGCAGAATCTCGGCTGTATCGATAATCTTGTCCTGGGCCCTGACGCCGCCGCCGATGATGCCGGACGAGAGAAAGAGGCCGTCAACCATGCCGGCCTTCTGCATACGCGTGAAGCCTTCAGCCATTTCATCGGGTTGGAGGGTGAGGCGTTCGGCGCTGCTGCGGCCGGCGCGGAAGGGGCAGTAGAAGCAGTTGCGCTCGCAGGCGGTGGTCATCATCGTGCGCAGCACAGGCTTTGGGCCGCGCGGGGTCGCCACTTTCATGATGGAGCGGCGCAGGGAGGCGGCATTGCGCTCCTGGCGGGTGGGCTTGGGC
>WTGY01000183.1 GCA_011523365.1 Caldilineaceae bacterium | reverse complement strand
GTCATGACCCTCGAACAGGCCGCCGCCTACCTCCAGGTCGCCTCCGCCGACATCCAGGCCCTCATCGACGACGGCTCACTCCAGGCCAAACGCATCGGCACCCAGTACCGCATCGCCCGCAAAGCGATAGACGATTTCCTGGCTGGGTAGATTGTGGCGCAAAACATTGCCGGTTGTGAAGATGCTCCGGCACGTCTCAATAGTGTTGGGTGGTGCTATAGAGAAGCTGTACGGAAAGTAAGTGGAGTCGGTTATGTCGAGAGGGTCGTCCTGGCTTTACTTTTGCGAGATCGTGTAGGCAGCTTTTGCTGCTGACAAAACACAGGTTCTCGCAGGAAATCCTTGGTTCGCGCTGTCGGCACCTGGGCTTCAACGAAGAATTTTACGAAGTTTAGCTAGCATTGACTTCTGTCTTGTTGGAAACTTGGTATACCCTGGTTTTCGAATAATCCTGGATACACTTTACCTAATGTATTGCTTGGCTAAAGACGTCATATGGCTTAGTATGCACAACAGTTCTACAACGAACCTTTTCCTCTCACAACCTGTCTCTTGAACTCTTCGGAACTTGATGTGCATTTGAAAGACTTTCAGCAAAATGGGAGGGGCGAGTCATGCTTGAGAACACAAAGACAAAAAGCGTTACAGATGACTATCTGACGACGCTGGAGGAAGTCAAAAGACAATACGAACAATACGTGGAAGTCAGCGAGTTCTAAAAGCTTCCGATTCAGAAAGCGGAGGAGGAAACACGTTATCAGCCTCCTAGTCTCGAACACCCCCTGACGACAAATTCAGTTCACGCTAAGTGAAAAAAGGACGGGCATGTCTTCCTGGAGCGCCTTATTGGAGGAATTCAACTCCCAGAAGGATCTCAAAGATCCCAACTGGTTTGATGAAAAACTGAAAGATAATCTGGATGCAATCTCAAAGCAACGCGGCGGCGCGGCTGTTATTTTCTACGCATCGGCTTTCCTGCAAAAAGCCGTGGGCAACGTGTCCATAACCAGAGAGGATATCAACGGTTTCATGAACGCGCTTTACGGGGCACCTACGGAAAAGGGCCTCGTGTTGATATTACATACACCTGGTGGGGATCCTAATGCTGTTGAGAGCATTGTTGAGTATCTGCACGCCAAATTTGGCAGAATAGAAGTGGTCGTGCCATATCTGGCAATGTCAGGTGGCGCAATGATAAGTCTTGCAGGCGACCTGTTACTTCTGGGAAAGCAGAGTCAGCTTGGGCCCATCGATTTGTGAAACATAGACCAGCCAGAAACAAACATTCCGCCAGACCAGAAGCTACTCGGACGTTAGCCAAAGGATTGAAGGGAAAGTTGTCATGGAGTTTATAGTCGTTGCCCTCTGTATTGCCGCCATTGTCTGCGTATTGCTTTCCCTCGCCATATCTTATGTCGTCAGAAAGATCACAGGAGTGAAACAAGGGAACGACAGGGCGTTCTTTGCCAGCGAAGCGCAGGATCATATATTCGGCAAACCCCCAACCAGGGATGAACGTAGGGCGATGAGGAGCAACAGGGGAGAACGCAGGTGAAGGTACTGATTCCAGCCTTACTTGCTGTCGCGCTGCTGGCGGGTTGCGCTGTGTACAGGCCAGCCCCCGCGTGCCCGATGGACGACGCCTACGCGTATTTCTCTTGCGCCAAGCCATCCTTTGCCCGGCACGGTTCGGAAGAGGATGAGACGTATCGACATATGGTATCTGTAGTGGAGGCGTACTGCGAAGATGATGCTAGTGAGTGGATTCCTGCATTAGAAAAAAGTGCCAGGGCTTCCCTTCCCGCTGCAAAAGAGTTTCTCAAAAGCGGACCAGAGCTAAAGGATTGGTTGCCCAATTATTTTACGCTCGAAGAACAGCCGCTAGAATCATTAGATGATGATGAGCTTTACCGCGCTGTGCTGGCTATGTATCTGTTCTCCCCTTTAGTAACAATAGGAAGGAATATAGACATTACTGCGAACTGTGTTGAAGAGTTTGAGTTTATCAATGGTGAGCGTCTGGTCAAGTTTATGAAAGAATGAGGAAAACCCCCGTCTAACCAAGCATATAGTTCCCATAACGAGGGTTTGGAAATGACTGACCTGCCCCCGATGTTTGTACCACCGGTTATGTTAGTCCGACAGGCACGGGGACAGGGTCGGCCGGCAAGAGGGCCTCAGACGCCGGCGGCCGGTAGCCCAGAGAGCTGTGCGGTCTGATCCGGTTGTAAATCCGCCTGTACCGCTCCGTCAGCACACGCACCTCCAGCAACGTATAGAAGACCTCTCTGTCCAGCAATTCGTCCCTCAACTTCCCGTTGAAACTCGCACGCCGTTCTCCCACGGCGACCCAGGTTCGATGTAGAGCGTCCTGGCTCCCACCCGTCCAAGCCACTCACGTACAGCCTGGGCCGCAAACTCCGGCCCGTTGTCCGAGCGAATATGGTCGGGCACGCCTCTCGTCACCATCAACTCGGCCAGCTCCTCTATCACATCGGCAGACCGTATGCTGCGCGCAGCCCGGATCGCCAGACACTCCCTGCTGTATTCGTCGATGACGGTCAGCAAGCGCACGCCTGTGCCGTCATGGAGCCTCAGGTACACGAAGTCGTAGGCCCACACATGGTCCTTCCACGCAGACCGCAGACGCACACACGAACCGTCATTGAACCACAGACGCCCTCTCTTCGGCTGCTTCGCCGGCACCTTCAGCCCTTCACGTCGCCATATCCGCTCCACACGCTTGTGGTTCACATGCCAGCCACGATGCCGCAGAAGGGCGGTGATCCTGCGGTAGCCGTACCTGCCGAACTGACCGGCCAGCTCCACAATCTCCTCGGTCAGCGCCTTCTCATCGTCCGCGGGGCTTGGCTTGTATCGCTGTGTGGAGCGAGGATGACCCAGCACCCGGCAGGCGCGTCGCTCCGAGACCCCAAAGAGCTCCTTCACGTGGTCAACGCACTGGCGACGACGTGAAGGACTCAGAAGTTTCCCTCAGACGCCTCCCTCAGTATCTGGTTGTCCAGCGTCAGCTCCGCCACCGCTCTCTTCAGGCGGCTGTTCTCCAACTCCAGACGCTTCAGACGTCTGGCCTGGTCGATCCTGAGACCCCCGTACTCGCTGCGCCACCGATAGAAGGTCTGCTCGGTCACGCCTATCCGACGGGCAGCCTGTGCCACTGTGCCGCCCTCGGCTATCGCCACCTCAGCCTCTCTGAGCTTTTTGATTATCTGCTCCGGCGTATGTCTCCTCTTAGCCATATTTCCCCCCATTCTACGGCCCAATTCTAACATAGTAACTGGACCAGTTTTTGGGGGCAGGCCACTTCCATCTACCCAAAAACAGCCGAAAGCTCTCCCGCGTTCCGCCCCTAAACTCAGTTGCCAGCATTTGCAGTACCGGCAGTGTGTGATAAATTACAAACGAATTCGGAGAATGGTGAAAGGAGTTCTCATTAGCTGACCACCAATCCGTTAACCCCGTCGTCAAACGCCTTAAAGCAAGAGGACCGGAGTCAGGAGCCCCCATAAATCACGCATTCGATCCAGGACGAACGGCTATTCCCTTGATGGAGGCAACAAAAGGAGACGACCGGCCTCAAGACAAGCACATCGAAGCGTTACGAAAGGAAGGTTTACCCTTATGAAAGGACGTCGAAAACGCAACGAAAAAACTGACCAATTTACGCCCAGGGACCCCAAAATCGCTGAGGAAAAAAAGGCGAAAATACGTGCCGCGTTGCAACGGCCGGACAAACCCAGTGAATTTCGCAAATCGGTCCCGCAAGCGCATGTTCGCAGATCGCATGCGTCAAGACGTAGATAGGACCTTCATTGCACGAGAGCTCGACGCAATACGCAACGCCGCGCGACGTACTCACCTGAACTTCATGATTCTGTAGAGGTTCCATTCAAGAAGGAACCTCCTGAATCAGAATTCCTGCCACCCCCTTCCCTGGAGCACATCTTAGCAGGCGGCGCTCAGTGGCACCCCCAACGCGCCGCTAATCTCCTTTGATGAAAATGCCAAAGGTGGTTCCCTTCAGGCCTGCGAGATAGACACTGCGTGCCATTGCTTGTTATACTTACCTGCATTCCCCCATGGGACTCGCTGGACATATATGCCCGGCGCAAGCAGAGGCAGAATCTCCTCGCATGCCCAAGTCGCGTTGGCCGGACCGCGTGTGCCAGTACAGAGTGAAGCGGATCTATTAGGCCCATTTCCATTCTATTACTCGTAAAAGAAAGATCGATTCCAGCAAAACCCCGACAGGTCCTCCGATTTGCCACGGTCAGATAACGATTTGGGCTGCCGGCCTCACGGTTGACAGCCGCACCGTTGACCGATTTCACGCCGGCTCAGGCCGGAATTGCTATCTCACCACTTTTCAGAAAGGAAAGAAACAATGACAGACTATTCAGTTTCTCGACGCGCATTCCTCAAGGCGGCAGGTGTCGCCACGTTAGGGGTAGGCTTGGCGGCCTGCCAGCCAATTCCCCCGATTGCCGACGGTGAAACCGCGATGGGCGAGATAACCGCTGCCCAGGCGACGGACCCCGAAAGCCTCAAGGCCTGGGTCCTCGGTGCCAAGGCGCGTTTCGAGTCGATCACAGACATGAACGAATTCGCCAAGCTCAGGGAGGGGCTGAAGACGGAGGGCTACTGGAAATCCGGCTCGACGTACCTCATAATCTTCCTCATGAACGGTGACGCCTTCATTCACGGGCACGATCGTGACGCCGAAAGCAAGAACCTGATGGGCGTCGAGGACGAAAACGGAACCAAGGTCCTCGAGGAACTCTTCGCAGCCGCTGCCCAAGGCGGTGGTTTCGTCGAATACTACGACGATGGGCCGAAGACGGCTTATGCCGTCGAATACATTTCCGGGATTACCGGAAGACGATTCCTGCTGGTCGGCGGCTTCTCCATGGATGTCGCCAATGTCCCAATCACGATCGCGGATCTCCCCAAGCCCCCCGTCACCGCGTCGGAAGTGGTGGACCGCGAGACACTCATCGCCTTTGTCGACGCCGCGGCCGAGACCTACCAACAGGCGGTCTTGTCCGAAGGCTATAGCGCCCTCACCGGGGTCAGAAACGCCTTCCGCGTAGAGGGAGGGGATTGGAAGGCAGGATCCATCTACCTGTATGTCGTGAGCGGCGGCGGCGTCACCCTGTTTCACGGCTCCGAGCCGTTTCGTGAAGGTCAACCCACCGATATGACGCGGACGGACTCCAAGGGCGTGAGGTTCGCCGAGTTGCTGATTGGCGTCGCACGGCGCGAGGGTCAGAGTTTTCTGCGATATCACTACGATAACCCCGCCATCGAAGGAGACGAGGAGACCGGTTCCCCGAAGTTCGGCTACGCCGTCAGCTTCCCGGTGCCCAACTCGGAACAGAGGGGCGTCATCGGCTCCGGCATCTATGTAGACGAAGGCGAGGAGTAACTCTCGCCGCAGGAGACCCCGCCCTCCCGGTGCGGGGCCTCTCTTGCGGCAGGTTCAGTCACTTCGACACGACCGCCGCCCGGCATGCTGCGCAAGACGTCAGGCCTCACGCCAAGCACGTGCCAATCGCTGATGACCTATACGATGAACACGTTGAAGAACTGCGAAAGGAGGACTTACTCTGATGAGCAAGCGGCGAAAGTTCAACGAACTCACTGACCAACTGACGCCCGAGGACCGCAAGATCATCGAAGAAAAAAAGGCGAAAATACGTGCCTCGCTGCAACGGCCAGACAAACCCAGTGAATTCCGAAAATCGGTCCCGCAAGCGCATGGTCGCAAATCGCATGCGTCAAGACGCAGCTAGGGCCTTCCTTGCACGAGAGCCGGACGTATTACGCAAAGCCGCGAGAGCTGCTTACCAAAACTTGGTGATTCCAAAAAAGGTTCCCATCAAAAAAGGAATCCTGTAAATCAGGATTCCTTTTACTCCCCTGCCTGGGCCAGCGCCCTAGCTGGCGACGCGCAGCCGCATCCCCAGCGCACGGATGACCTTCATCATCGTGTTAAAGTTGGGATTCCCGTTCTCGGAGAGAGATTTATATAGCCCTTCGCGGGTCATCCCGATGTCGCGGGCCAATTGGCTCATGTTGCGGGCCCGGGCAATGTCGTTGAGCGCGGCGCGAATCAGACGGCCGTCGCCCAAGTCTTCTTCAAAAGCCGCTTCAAGATAGAGGCGGGCATCTTCCTCAGTGCGCAAATGATCGGTGACATCCCAACGCGTGAATGTTTCAGCCATGGCTTACCCCCAGTCTTCTGCCAGTCGCCTGGCGCGCTCTATATCGCGCGTTTGTGTGCCTTTTTGACCGCCGCAGAGCAGAACAACGACTCTTGCTTCTTCGCGTATGTAATAGAGTCGGTACCCAGGTCCGTAATGGATACGCATTTCAAATATGCCTCCGCCAACAGAATTGGCATCGCCAATGTGGCCAAACGTAACATTTCTTAAGCGAGCGTTAATTCGGGCAACCGCACGGCGATCCCTCAACCTCTGAATCCGCCGCTTGAAGGTAGCACTCTCGACGACTTCAATCACACCAACAATGTAAACTGTAGTTAACGATTTGTCAAGTTACTTATCTGTTGGTGCTGATAGCGACAACTCGAATTTGAAGCGTCCCAACTAGAAAACCACGAAGTATGAACTCGCTGCCCGGAGGTAAGCGGGTATGCCTGCCGTTTTGGGCTGTCTTTGCTGCTGTCAGACTTGAGGGCCCATAAGTCTGGAGTAGCCGATTGCCCCGGATAGCAGTTAGCGCACTGAGTACGTTGCGGCAGTATATGTAGTGGCAACTGTAACGGCGGAGGAAACCTTGTATACCTCCGCCGTTCATCTTGGCTAAATCAAGGTAGCTCAGGAAGCGTTTCAGCTAACCACTACTCTCAATACAACTCCGGCCGCCTGTCCGCAAAAATCGGAATCTTCGCCCGCGTCGCCTCCACCGTCTCCAGATCAATCCGCACCGTCAGCAGCGCCTCCGTCTCCCCGCCCTCGATCAACGTCTCACCCCACGGATCGATCACGGCAGACGCCCCGAAGAAAGAGACATCCTCCGATGTCCCCACGCGGTTGCACGCGGCCACGAACCACTGGTTCTCGATCGCCCGGCTGCGCAGCAGCGTTCGCCAGTGCATCCGCCGCGGGTGCGGCCACGCCGCCGGCAGAATCACCAGGCGCGCCCCCTCCAGCGCATAGCGCCGGAACAGCTCCGGAAATCGCAGATCATAACAGATAGCCAGCCCTGCACAGCCCCACGGCAGCTCGTGCATCGTGCCCGACTCACCCGGCGCCAGGTACTGGTCCTCGTTCATCAGCCGGAAGAGGTGCATCTTCCTGTAAGAGGCCGCCAGCTTGCCCTCCGGGCTGTAAAGCGCCATCGTATTGTAAAACTGCCCATTCTGGCTCTCCAGCATCGACCCCGTCAGCCAGACGTGGTTGTCCCTCGCCAGCGTGGCGAACCGCCCGAACCAGCCGTCATCGCCCGCCTCCGCCGCCAGCGGCGAAGCGTATCTGCTGGCGTTTTCCAGGTCGATGGAGCTGTGCCACAACTCCGGCAGCACCACCAGATCGCTGCCCCGCCCGGCCGCATCCTCGATAAACTCCTCCGCGCGCTCAAAATTGCGCTCCGGCTCACCCGACAAACAGTCCATCTGCACCAGCGTAAGAACAAATTCAGACATAAAAACCATCCCTTTCCAGGATTTCGATTGTCACCACCCACCCGTCCGCGCAGTCACTGACCACTACCCACTGACCACTGCAGTTATCATACGTGCTGATCGACCAGGATCGGATTGCCGTCAGGATCCACGATCACAAAACTCGCCGGCCCCGTAGTCGTTTCATCCGCCTCGCTCGCAAACTCGATACCGTCCGCCTTCAACTTCTCCTGGATCTCCCTCACATCGGTGAAGCTCTCGAGAGGCTGCGCCGAACTGTCCCAGCCCGGGTTGAACGTCAGAATATTCTTCTCAAACATCCCCTGAAACAGGCCGATCACACAGCTGGAACTCTTCATAATGAGCCAGCCCTCGCTTGCCTCGCCGGCAAACGCCTCAAATCCCAGCCTTTCATAAAAGGCCTTTGAGACAGCCAGATCCTTGACTGCCAAACTGACCGAAAAACTGCCTAATTCCATTTTATGACTCCATTGTCTCCTGAAGATCAGACTGCAATGATAACGGCTGCGGGCCCGTTATGTCCACTATCCGCGCCCTGCCGTTCACTGCGCCTCCTCCGGGTCCGGCAACACCTCCACCGTCGCACCCGGAGCAGGACCGCTGTACTCACCCAGCCTGCGCGGACGGGCGCTACCCTCAGATGTCTGGCTGCGCGTACGCGACTTACCGGGCGCGGCATCCACATTCAGCTTGCGGCCGGGCAGCGGACGCGTCGCCCGCCAGATCAGCCACGCACCCAACAACGGCAGCAGCACCGGCCACAAACGCAGCGGAAGATTCTCCTGACCCAGGCCAACCGAAAAAAGAAAGAGGCCCAACAGCACCAGCACGGAGCCCGGAACCAGCGCCCACCACAGCTGCCACCGCTGTCCCAGCATGTAGAGCAGAAAAAAAACGGCCCCCAGGCCGATGAAAAGGACAGTCCCCAAGACCGCCGGTTCCTCGGTTAGACTGCTCAGGGCGATCGTGCCGCCCAACATCAGCATGAATCCGCCCGGTATGATCGCCCACCAGCGCTCCGCCCGGTCCAGCAGATAAATGTGCGCGAACGCGATCGCCTGTCCCACGAAAAGTACGCTGGCCGTTATGCGCTGGTCCAGCGCCGGCAGCGTTGTGAGGTAGACCATCGCCGTCAGCGCGATCAGCGTCCAACCGGGAATCAGCCGCCACCAGTTCTCGCGCGCCGAAAGATAGCCGCCCACAAACAAAAGCGCCAGCAGGCCCAGCAGCGCCGCCGCCCCGTACTGAACATAGGGTTCAAACTGGACAAAAACATCCAGGTTGAACAGCAGCAGCCCAACGCCCGCCAGCGACAGCAACACGCCCCAGATGAGGTTGTTGACGCGGTTGTCGCGGCTCTTGGCGGCCATCACCTGCGCTCCAGATCAACCATCGGTGACCGGCGCCCTATCGCTGGACGCCATTCCCCGCCACACCACCTCCGGCGTAAACGGCAGCGCATCGTACCAGACTCCGAGCGCATCGTGCAGCGCCGCCGCGATCGCCGGCGCCGTCGGCAGAAACGGCATCTCCGCCATCCCCCGCGCGCCCAGCGGCCCCTGCGGGTCCGGCAACTCCAGGATCACCGGCACAATCTCCTCGGCCACGTCGGCCACGCCCGGGATCAGATAATTGCTCAATTGGGGCGTGATCGTGACGCCCCCCTCCTGTAGATAGTTCTCCAGCAGCGTCCAGCCTATCGACTGCGCCACCGCCCCCTCGATCTGCCCCTCCACATGCTGCGGATGAATCGCCCTGCCCACGTCGTTGACACTGATCAGCCGCCTGACCGTCACGTGCCCCGTCTCCTGGTCCACCTCCACGTCCGCCACCTGCGCGCAATACCCGTACGTGATGTTCGGGTCGCAAGCGCCCGTCTCGCGGTCAAATGGGGTCGTGGCCCGCGGATGATAGACGAACTCGGCCCGCGCCGGCCGTTCCTCATCCCGCCACAGCGCCATCGCCCGCTCAGCCGCGCCCTGTATCGCATTGCCCGCCATGAACGTCATCCGGCTGGCCGAGCTGCTGCCGCTCGAGCCGGTCACGTCCGTGTCCTCCGCCTCCAGCTCCACCTGCTCCGGCGACAGACCCAGCATCTCCGCGGTCATCAGAATGAAAGCAGTGTGCGCACCCTGCCCCACCTCCGCGCCCACACAGCCCACTCGCGCCCGCTCCACAGTCTCCCCGCCGTGCAGCTCCACCCACGCCGTACAGTGCTCCGGGAAGCCAAAGCTGTAGCCTACGTTCTTGTAGGAGGCGGCGATCCCCCTGCCACGTGCAATCCGGCCGCGCGAAGAGTCAAGGCTCGTGGTCAACAGCCCGTTGCCATTGCCCGGCGCCGTACCGTTTGCCCCGGCAGCCGGTAGCGACCACTCGCCGTCACGCTCCTCCCAGCCGCCCTGCCGCGCCGCCTCCGCCAGCACCTCCTCCGTCGTACAGCCTTCGGGAATCGGGCTGCCTGTAACCAGCATCGAGCCGTCGCGCAGAACATTGCGCATCCGCAGTTCCACCGGGTCCATATCCAGAGCATGCGCCAGCTTGGCCATCTGCATCTCGGCCGCAAAATGCGCCTGCGGCCCGCCGAAACCGCGAAATGCCCCGCCCGGACAGTTGTTGGTATAGACCGTGCGCGCGTCCACGTGCGCGTTCGGAATCTCATACGGGCCCAGGCACATCAGCGTGGCATTGGCCAGGACCTTGGTACTCGTGTAAGAGTACGCGCCCGAGTCACTGGTCAAATCCATCTGCGCCGCCACCACCTTACCCTCTCTCGTTGCTCCCCACTTGGCCCGGATGACGAACGCATGCCGCTTGTGGTGCCCGACGATCGACTCCTCCCGGCTCCACACCGTCTTAACCGGGCGGCCCGTCTTCCACGCCGCCAGCGCCAGCGGGATCTGGATCGACATATCCTCGCGCCCGCCGAAAGCCCCGCCAACAGCCGGGTAGCGCACCACAATCTGGCTCGCAGGCAGGTCGAGTGCATGCGAGATCTGTTCCTGGTCCTCGTGCATCCACTGCCCTGCCACGATGACCTCGATGCGGCCGTCCTCACGCACGTGCGCGAGCCCCGCCTCCGGCTGCAGATAGGCGTGCTCCTGCGGGTGCGTGCTGTACACACCCTCCACGCACACGTCCGCCTGGGCGAAGCCGGCCTCGATATCCCCGCAGCGCAGGCGATGGGTCACCAGCAGATTCGACTGTCTGTCCCGTCCTTCCGGGTAAGGAAAGTTGCTGAAGGGGTGAGGATGCAGCGGCGGGGTGTCGGCCGCCAGCGCCTGCTCCGTAGTGGTGATCACCGGCAGCGCCTCATACTCGATCTCCAGCAGCCCTGCCGCCGCCTCAGCCTGCGCCGCCGTCTCGGCCACGACCAGCGCCACCTTGTCCCCTTCCCAGCGTACCACCTCCGCCTGCGGCGAACTCCCCAACCCGCACAGCACCGGCTGGTCCGGCATCACCAGACCGTACTCGTTCACCGGCACGTCCGCCGCCGTCAGAACGGCGATCACGCCCTCCGCCGCCGCCGCCCGCTCCGTATCCATGCCCACAATACGCGCGTGCGGCACACCGGCAAAGACGATCTTCAACCAGGCCTGCCCCGGCAGGTCGATATCCGCCGGATACGCTGCCTCACCCGTCACCTTCTCCGCCGCATCAAAACGCGGAATACTACTCCCAACCGCCCGCATCAATCCACCTCAAAGTCAATACTAACCACTAACCACTGCAGTTACTGACTACTGACTACTGACTACTGACTACTGCAGTTCAAAACCACTCCGGATTTCGAGCCGGGATCCCGCGGTAATAGGCCTGAATCTCTTCGATCTGCGTTTCCATATCACCGCTCGGGTAAACTGTCGGCCCGATACCCGCGACCCGCCGTTCAAAGTCGGCATAGGCCAGCGTGATAGGCGTCCCCGAACCGAGAGCGATACGATAGAAACCGGTCTTCCAACGCGCTACCTTCTTGCGCGTCCCCTCCGGCGTCAGAACCAGCACGAACTTCTCGCTCCCGTTCATTTCGTCGATAACCTGCTGCGCAAGACCGCCGGGTGCCTGGCGATTCACCGGTATGGCGCCCATCCAGCGCATCAGACCGCCCAAGGCGTGATCGCAGGCCTCTCTCTTGACCATCCACCTGCAATCCAGCCCGGTGGCCAAAAAGAACGCAACCGCCAGCACGGCATCCCAGTGCGAAGTGTGCGGCGCGCCGATGATCACCAGCTTGGGCACGTCGGGCAGCTGGCCCTCGATGCGCCAGCCCAGCAACCTGTACAACAACCGGCCGATTGCACGCGTCAGCCAGTTCCCCCGCCGCGGCAACGACGGCGACATGACCAAATCCGCGCTGTGCCTGTCGACCAGCGGCTCCGGCCCCAGCCAGCCCCACTCCCCCACACTCGGCGAGGACGAAAGAAGCTTCCCTCTTTCCCGCCTGAACAGAACGACAAGAAAGAAAATCCCGAGGAGAAAGAAAACGTCACTCCGCATTCCTTTTCTGATCATAGATGCGAAACCCCCTCTTCTGGTAGTTAGGCAACGCCGCCGGGTGGTCCAGCGTACACGTGTGCACCCAGACCCGCTGCGGCCCAAGCGCCCACGCCCGCCGGATCGCCTCCGTCAGC
>WTGY01000092.1 GCA_011523365.1 Caldilineaceae bacterium | reverse complement strand
CGTTGCGGGGGCGGAGCCCCCGCACAAGGGAGGCCGCTTGCGGCCGACCGCCCAGGAAATTCAGGAGAGAGCAGCCACTCACCTGGCCTCAGATTGGATCTGTGGGCTGGACATGGCTCAGACCCCAACTAAGACATGTGAAAGTTCGCCCCCATTTTGGGATGCACCCCTTCTTTCAACACTGCCTGCCAAAAAGTGGAAAGTGTGCATTTGCCTTTTCGTTGTATAATAGGTTGATACTGGGATTTCGCTGCGTGTCTTCCTCATATACATCGACATCGAACCCAACCTGTAGGGGAGCTGGGCGAGAAAGGAGAGGCAATGTATGCCGCTTTTCAAACGTGGTAGGAAGCAGGACGAAGAGGACTTGCAGTGGCTCTATCGTAATCTCCAGGACTTGGACGATGACGAGCCTGCGGGCGAAGACGCTGTAGAAAACGAGCCTGCCGAAAACGACGGAGATGATGTGAGTGCGGAGACTGCAATGGAATCGCCGCTTGAACCTGAACGATCGGAACCGCCGCCAGAGCCGGTATTGGGCGAGCCGGAACCCGATATGGATGAATTGACTGCACCGGAACCTGCCTTGGGCGAAATACCGGCGCCTGTTCTGCCGGATCCGTCCCCTCCCGAATCGACGGTGCCCGAACCTCCGCCCGTCGAGGTCCCAACTCCGGTTTCGAGGGAATCCCTGCTGTCGCAGGAAGACGTTACGGCCACAACGAACGAATCGTATGAGAGGAGAAGTCGACAGATGAGTGGGAACCGCCGAGAAAACGCGCCGTTCGCCAACCGAGGTCAGCAGCCGCCGCAATCTCGCCCGCAACGGCAGGAGCCGCCGCCGGAAGAAGGAACAGCCGACACGATTGTGGGCCCTCAGTCCTATTTCACCGGCACGTTTCGTTCAGAAAAAGATCTGCGTATCGAAGGAACCCTGGAAGGGGAGATCGACTGCCGCGGAACCGTTATCGTTGCCAAAGATGCAACACTTTCGGCCACCGTCCGCGCCCGCAACATTGAGATCGCCGGTTCGGTCACCGGCGACGTTTTCATCGAGGAACGGTTGCACTTGCGCTCCTCCGGTGAAATGCGGGGCCAGTCCCATGCCGCATCGTTTATCGTCGAAGAAGGCGGCTATTTCGAGGGCGAAATGAAGATGGGCGCCCCAGATCAGGCGGAGTGGCCGACCATCGGAAGTGGGTCCTCTTCTGAAGGGCTTGGACTCTCAGTCGAGTCAACACAGTGGTCTTCCAAGCGCTCCGAGGGCCGCCCTAACAGGACCGGTACAAGCTCGATCGACAGCGGACTCGAAGATGCCGGGAGCGGCCGCCACCGCAGCATCTGAGGTGGTCCCATCTGACGGCCCATTCGGCGGAACCCGGTCTGGTATTGACTTTCTACCGGTGCCCCCCGGCGCCTTTGCTCGCCTGCTATATGCAGGACTCGCAGAAGGCTGACGGCGCCGTGCCCTCTCCAGATTTCCAGGTGGAGAAACGTCCTTCTTCCGTATGCTCCGTCGGTTCTGATGGACGAAGATCGGGGGCTGTTCTCAAAACACGCCTTTGAGAAGCCGAAAGAACCGACCTGACTCCGGACTGCCACGCCCTCACCTCTGTCAAATAGTCGAAAAAAAGGCGCCGTCCGTATTGCGACACCTGGACGGCTCGATTCGATACGCCCGGAAAGCGCCGCCGCCTGCGTGCGCATCGCGCCGGCCCGCTCACCCCCCGGCGCTCAGCTTCCGCTGCAGGCGCGCCAGCCGGTGGCGCAGTTCGTTCTGGGTCTCAGGGGACCGGTTTCGGGCGGGGGACTTCTCCTGCTCGTGCAAGGCCCATTGTGTCCACATCGCCGCCTGCGTCAAGTCACCGCTTTGCCATTCGTAAAACTTCGCCAGTTCCACATAGGGACGGCTGTCCGGCCCCCCCACGGTCGTCAGCCACTGCTGCCACACGGTTGCCGCCTCTTCCCAGCGATGCTGTCGTTTGAGCAAGCGGCCCAATCCGTCGAACGACTCGGCCAGATGCGCCCGGCCGCTGAGCTGGTCCAGCGCGGCGCGAAATAACATCTCCGCGTTTTCCAGGCGCTCCAGTTCCGCCTGCAGCCGTGCCATGCTGAGCAGATCGAGCGGCTGCAAATGACCGGCGCCGGCGGCAACGGGATCGGCAAATACACCGCAGACCACCTCCGCCAGCGCAGCCATCGAGACAATATCCTCGCGATTGTGGTAGAAGACGCGCTGCATCATACGGCCGTCGCCGTCGTGCAGATAGTCGGCGTACAAATGCGGGATGAGGCTGCCGGGCACGTCGTCCTCTGCGCGGGAATAGCCGAGAACTCTCCGTTCCAGATTGGTGAGAGCGCAGCTGCCCAGGCGTTTGCGCCACAGCCTCCGCGCCGGGTGCAGCAGGTCGAGATGCGGAGTCTCATCGTCCAGCGCTTCCGGCGGGCCAACGTCGGCGGGCAGGAAGCGGCCTGCGTACCGGTATCGCCCGCGCAAAAAAGGTGCGTCGAAAGATCGCCCGTTGAAGGTCACCAGGCTCTCGCAGCCCTGCAAAAGGTCCGCAAGCGCTGTCAGCAGGGCCGGCTCTTCACCGGGATGGCGCATGAATAACTGGCGCACCACAAAGTTCAGACGGTCCCCCGGACAGTCCCCATTGCGCTCCTGCGGCTCGAATGTTCCAATCCCTACCATAAAGGCGTAGATGCCGGCCCCGCCGCCCAGACCCGTGGTCTCGATATCCAGAAATGCCGTTCTGCGAAAGTCAGGGCAGCGCTCCAGCCGGTAAGCGGGGTAAAGCGGCGCCAGGACCGATGGATCGCGTTCCAGAAGGTTGCCGAGCGCAGAGGGTTCGCGCATAGCCTGCGGGTGACTCTCCTCCTCTCCCAATGGAACGAAATGCCGCGTAACCAGATAACACTCGCCGGCGCTGTTCTCGACTGTCTCGCCCTCCTCCAGCGCCTCGAGCGCGGCAAGCTCGGTCTCCCAATCGGACGCTGACGCCTCGGGCTGCGCCAGTTTGCGCGTTTCGGCCGCTTCAGCGGCTGTTCGTCCCCTGCGTAATCCTTGCAGGCGGCGCAATCGTTCAGAAATGGCGGACATCGGTAAGGGTTTGAAGGGCAATCGGTTCAGACTGGATCCCTATTGTAGCCCAGCCGGATCAGGGTGGGAAATTCCCCATTTTTTGCGCTCTCGACTATAATTGGGTTCTGTGCACTTTTTCCATCCCCTCATGGTGGAGAGTCCACTTTGTCGGCGACTGACAAACACTGGAACTTCTATCCGCCGGCGCCGCAAAGCTTCCTGGATATCAACCATGAGCATCCGGCGCTGTTGCAGGTGCTGTACAATCGCGGCCTCCATGACGGGGCCGCTATAGAGTCCTTCCTGCAGGTTGAGGACGCGGTACAGGAGAATCCTTTCCGCCTGACCGATATGTCGCCTGCCGTAGCGCGCATCCTAAAGGCCATCGAGGCCCGTGAAGTGATCTGCGTCTACGGGGATTTCGATGCCGACGGCGTTACCGCCACGGTCCTGATGACCACCGCCCTGCAACGCGCCGGCGCGCTCGTAGGCGCCTACATCCCCAACCGGGTGGATGAAGGCTACGGTCTGAATGTCGAGGCGCTGAAATCTATCGCCGCCAAGGGCGCCCACCTGCTGGTCACGGTCGACTGCGGTATTCGCAGCGTCGCAGAAGTGGCGCAAGCCGCCGAGTTGGGGATGGAAGTCATCCTCACCGACCATCACACGATCGGTCCTGACCTGCCGCCGGCGCTGGCAGTGATCAATCCACGACGCGATGACCGCGCGGGGACGTTTCAGCCGCTGGCAGGCGTGGGTGTTGCCTACCGGCTTGCGCAGGGTGTCCTGCGGGCCGTTTCTCAGCAGCCCTGGAGCCGAATTTCTGAGGACGAGGCAGCGGCCGAGGAGCAGTCCCTTCTCGACCTGGTGGCCATCGGCACCGTCGCCGACCTGATGCCCCTGCAGGGCGAAAATCGCTCGTTGGTGCGGCGGGGGCTGGCTGAACTGAGCCAGGGCAAACGGGTGGGGCTGTTCGCGCTCATGGAAATGGCCTCGGTGCCTCCCACTACGATCGACAGCACCGCAATCAGCTTTCGCATCGCTCCCCGCATCAATGCCGCCGGTCGTCTGGCCAGCGCCAGGTTGGCCTATGACCTCCTGCGCTGTGATGAATACGAGACAGCCTATGAAATGGCAACCGGTCTGGAACGCCTCAACCAGCAACGCCAGGCGTTCACGACCGAAGCCTATGCAGTCGCCGAAAGAGAGATCGCCGGCCTGGATCCAACCGCTGCGCCGATTCTGATCGTCGCCAGCGAAGAATTTCAACCCGGAATTGTGGGACTGGCCGCGGGGAAGCTGAGTGATCAGTTCTACCGCCCGGCAGTCGTTATCGAACAAGGAGAGGAGAACTGCCGCGGCAGTGCCCGCAGCATCGCCGAATTCAACATCATCGCCGCACTCGATCGGGTAAGTTCCCTCCTGGTGCGCCACGGCGGCCACAGCCGCGCGGCCGGCTTCACGGTGCGCACCGAGCAGTTACCGGCGTTGCAAGAAGCCCTCGAAGAGATGGCCGCCCAGGAGCTCGGCCCTTTGCAGGATTTGCGGCCCAGCCTCTATATCGACACCGAACTGACAGTCGATCAGATCGACTGGGCCTTGCAGGGCCAGCTCGCCCGCATGGAGCCGGTCGGCCAGGAAAACGAACCCGGTCTCTTCCTCTGCCGACGCTGCCGTGTCCGCAACGCACGCACCGTCGGCGGAGGTAAGCATCTGAAGATGGCGATCGACGGTCACGACTATTCGCAAGTGTTGGACGCGATCGGCTTCGGCCTTGGCGGTCGGGCCCGGGACCTGCACTATGGCAGCCTGATCGATATCGTTTTTCACCTCGAAGTCAACGAATGGCAGGGGCGACGCTCTCTGCAGCTCAATGTGCAGGACCTGCGGAGCAGCGCAAACTGACCAGGGAACGAGCGGCGCTGTCTGCTGCCGCACACCGCCCGTCGGAGTCGATCTCCGGCGAACAGTTGAAAGGATCACAGAGCCCAACCATGGCACAAACAGCAAATCTGAAAGATGTGCGCGCCGTTCTGCTGGACATGGACGGCGTTGTTTATGTTGGCGAGGAACCCCTGCCCGGCGTTCAGGAGCTGCTGGACTATCTGAAGGCGACCGATCGAAACTGGCTCTTCGTTACCAACAACTCTTCGCGCACGCCAGTTCAGTTCGTCGAAAAGATCGCCCGTATGGGCATTGGCGCCGACGAAGCGCATATTCTCAGCAGCGCCTTGGCGACCGCCAGCTGGCTGGCCGAGCAGTATCCCGACGGCGTACGCGCCTTCATGATCGGGCAGGACGGCCTGCGCTGGGCGCTGCAGCAGGAAAGCATTACCCTGGTCGAGGACGCCCAAATGGCCGACGTGATCGTTTCCGGCATCGATTTCAGCGTGCGCTACGAGCGCCTCGCCGACGCCACCCTTGCCATACGCGCCGGCGCCCGCTTTGTCGGCACCAACAGCGACACCTCCTTCCCCAGCGAACGGGGACAGATTCCCGGCACCGGCGCACTGCTGGCCCTCCTGGAGGCGGCCACCGGCGTTACGCCCACGGTGATCGGCAAACCAAACGCCGGCATGTTCGAACAGGCCATGCACAAACTCGGCACAACCCCGTCCTCGACACTGATGGTCGGGGACCGCTACGAAACCGACATCGCCGGTGCTATCGAGTTGGGAATGCCTACCGCCGCCGTCCTGACCGGCATCACGACCGAGGAGGAGTTCCGCACGGTCGTGCCCGGGCCGGACCTGGTTCTCCCCGGGCTGCCCGAGCTTCTCCACGCCTTCCGGCAGGCCGACAGCTGAACCTTTCATGCGCGCCGCAACATCCGCTAACCGGTCTCCGCCGCGAGAGGGCGCGATCGGGCAACTTTTTGACCGCAACTGAATAGCTGCGCTACAATTACAAAGATGAAGACCATGCCACGCACGCCACCCGGCGTATCCCCAATCAGCCCTTCCCTATTGGATTGCTCTCCGCAAGAGCTTGCCGATGTCGTCAATGCGCTGCCGGCCAGCCAAAAGCGCGCCAACGGCAAGGCTGCAGGGGCGCCCGCCTATCGCATCCGCCAGATTCAGGAGTGGATCTACAAGAAATACGCACGCTCCTTCGACGAGATGACGAATCTGCCGCAGGCCATGCGCGCAGACCTGGCCGCGACGACAACGCTCATGCCGCTGACGCCGGTTACGCAGCGTGTCTCCAAGGCCGGGGATACCCAGAAAGTCCTGTTTCAGATGCCGGACGGGGAAACGGTCGAAGCTGTCCTGATGCTGTATGACAGGCGGCGTACGCTCTGTATCAGCAGTCAGGCCGGATGCGCCATGGGCTGCACCTTCTGCGCGACCGCTCGCGGTGGCCTGCGTCGCAATCTGACCGCAGGCGAAATCGTGGCCCAGGTTCTGTTCTTCGCCCGTTACCTGCAAGATGCCGGTGAGGGGCCAAAGATGCGGGTGAAGCGGCCGACCACGGTGACAAACATCGTGCTGATGGGGATGGGCGAGCCGATGCACAACTACGAGAATGTGTGGACGGCCATCCGCCGCCTCACCGCCGCCGACGGTTTCGCGCTCGGCGCACGGCATATCACGCTCAGTACCGTCGGCCTGATTCCGATGATCGACCGCATGGCCGACGAAGGGCTCCAGGTGAATCTGGCCGTCAGCCTCCACGCACCCAACAACGACCTGCGCAGTAAGCTCGTTCCTCCCAGTCGGCGCTATCCGGTCGATGACCTTCTCGCCTCAGTTCGCCGCTATATTGCCAAGACCAATCGCCGCGTGACCTTTGAGTACGCCCTGATGCGGGGCACAAATGACAGCCCCGCTCTGGCCGAGGATCTGGCTGACAAGCTGCAAGGAATCCTGTGCCATGTCAACCTCATCCCCCTTAATCCAATTCCCGACAGCCCCTTTCAGCCGACCAGCGACAAAGACACGCAGCGGTTCGCAAATGTCCTGCTTGCGCGCGGCATCTCGACAACCGTGCGTATCCGCCGCGGTATTGAAATCGACGCCGGCTGCGGTCAGTTACGCAATGCCGCCGAGTCGTAGACCGGCACCACAAATAAGCGTCAGGCGCAAGGGCCCAACGCTTATTTCAGTCTGACTAAGATGTTACAACCAGGGATCTCAGGCCTTCGCAAGCGTGCGGATGCAAGAGGTGCAGAGGCGGCGGGAAACCAGCCTGTCGTTTTCCAGAATTTTGACCTTCTGAATGTTGACCTTCCACTTATGGCGTGTGGCCTTTCTGGACCAGGGACGGTTGTTCCCAAACTGAGGACTCTTGCCGCACTTTTGGCATTTCGCCATAATCTGTTCCCTCCGGTTCCTCATTGGCCCGAAATCAGTGTATTCCAACCAATGATCACGTATAACTGAATTGTCAGAGATTATCATACGGCCTGAAGGTTGTCAAAAGCTGGAGCATCTTCTGTGAGCAAGGTTCGTATCGTTACCGACAGTGACGCCAGCATTCCCGCCGACGTCCTGGACAAATATTCGATTGAAGTGATCCCCCAGATTCTGCGCGTAGGGCGGGATCGCTATGAAGATTCAGAAGATTTCAACGCGGATCGGCTCTTTCAACTGATCCGGGAAAATCAGTCCGGCGGCCGCATTCTGCTGCCCGAAGTGGAAGCACCGGAGCTCAGCCGCCTCATGGAGGTCTATCAAAAGCTGGGCCAGGACGCCGAAGAGATCGTTGCCATCCACATGAGCAGCACGCTCAGCCCGATGTGGAGCCAGTCCCGCAAAGCGGCCGACATGATGATGGGTCGCTACCGTATCCGGGTAATGGACAGTCAGACGACTTCAATGGGACTGGGTATGTTGGCGGAACTGGCCGGCCAGGCCGCCGAAGACGGCGCCGACCTCTACGAAGTCGCCCGCATCGTCAACGGGGCTATCCCCCATATCTATGTGACCTTCTTCGCCGAAACCCTCTATTACCTGGAACGCAGCGCCCGCCTGGGAGCAGCCCAGAGTGTGCTGGGGACGATGCTCGGCATCAAAGCAATGGTCACGATGGAAGACGGACAGCTGATCCCGCTCGAAAAAGTGCAGACCCGCGAAGATGTCGCCGAAAAGCTGTACGACTATACCGCAGAATTCGCCCAAAATGAACGGATCGGGCTCGTGCAGCATCGGTACGAACAGACCCAGGAACACCTGCTGGAGCGCTTGGGGGAAGGGCTCCCCGACATTTCGGCTAATGTTTGGCGCTACCCACCCAGCCTGGCAGCCCATCTCGGACCTAATGTGATGGGTGTCATCGTGTACGAGGGGCTTGGTTGACAATGGCTGAGAGAGCCCTGACCCGGTTACGCAATCTATTGAACCTGGAGATCCAGACCCGCTGGCGTGAGAGGGCCTTCGCCGGCGGCGTGGTAGCCTTTTGCGAACGTTGGGCAGCCGACGCCAAAGCCGATGCCGTCCATCCGGGCCTTCTGCAGGAAATCGTCGAAAGGCTGTCACAGTACGCCGGTGCCGAAAGCGACGAAAGGGCGCGGCTGCTCAACTCCCTCCTCGACCTGTTGGATCAACCGCCGCCGCCCGATCCGGCTTTGGAAAATGTAGACCGGGTCGGCCAGCGACAGGCCCGCCAAACTGAAGCAACCCAGGCCGGCAACCCCTCCGAGTCCGGGACCGGACCGGCCCATCAGCAATCGCCCGATAGCGATACCGCTGAAACTGAAGCGCCGGAGTCGTCCGACACATTGAACCGGCCGATAACCGACCTGAAAGGGATTGGCGTTAAGAGAGCCGAGCAGTACGCACGCCTCGGGATCGAGACCGTAGAGGACCTCATCTGGCATCTGCCCCATCGCTACGACGATTACAGCCGCGTGCGCCCCATCGCCGACGTCGAGGAAGGGGAAAGCCTTTCCATCGTCGCCAATCTGCGCGGGTTCAGTCAGCGCAAATTTGCCTACAAGAGGGAAATCCTGCAGGCCAACTTCAGCGACGGCAGCGGCACGGTCCGCGCCAACTGGTGGAACCAGTCCTGGCTCAAAAATCGCCTCTCCATCGGAAAGACCTATCGCCTGAGCGGCGTCGTCGGCCTGTACATGGGGCACAAGACGTTGGAGAATCCCTATTTTGAAGAGATCGGTCCCAGGGTCATCAAAGACGGACCGATTATGCCCGTTTACGGACTGACCGCAGGTCTGCGCAGCAGCGATGTCAGCAGGCAAGTGCAGCAGGCTCTCAGACAAGGCCTGTCATTCCTGCGCGATCCCCTGCCGGAGCCGCTCCGCCGCCATTACAACCTGATTCCTCTGACCGACGCACTCCGGCAAATTCACTCGCCTGAGACGCCGGAACGGCTTGCCGACGCCCGTAAACGCATCATCTTTGATGACTTCTTCTACCTACAGCTGGGCGTGCAGCGCCGTCGCCTGGAGATTCAGCACTTCAATGCTCCACCGATGCCCGTCGACGAGGAACTGCTGACAGCCTACAGAACGGCACTGCCCTTTGCCCTCACCGGCGCACAACAGAGGACGCTGGATGAACTACGGCAGGATATGGCCCGAAGCGTGCCAATGAGCCGGCTGGTCCAGGGTGACGTCGGCAGCGGCAAAACCGTAGTGGCCGCCGGCGCCATGTTGATCGCCGCAGCCAGCGGCTTCCAGTCCGCCCTGCTCGCACCGACGCAGATTCTGGCCGAGCAACATTTCCGCGCCCTGAGCAAACTTCTGGCGGACGTCGAACTGCCGGGCGGCGTCGGACTGAACGTCTCGCTTCTCACCGGCCGCGTCACCGGCCAGGAGCGGGAATCCGCCCTCGCCGGACTGGCAGACGGAAGCATTCAAGTCGTGGTCGGCACCACCGCGCTCATCCAGGAGAATGTGGAGTTCGCCCACCTCGGCTTTGTCGTGGTCGACGAACAGCACCGATTCGGCGTCGGACAGCGGGCAGCCGCACGCGATAAGGGCGGGGAAACAGCCGTGCCCCATCTGCTGGTGATGAGCGCAACACCCATCCCCCGCAGCCTGGCGCTCACGGTCTACGGCGACCTCGACGTCAGCGTAATCGACGAGATGCCTCCGGGGCGGACGCCGATCAAGACCAAGCGGTTTCTGCCCACCGACAGGGAACGCCTCTACAGCTTCGTCCGCAGACAGGTGCGAGACAGTCGTCAAGCCTACCTCATATACCCCCTTGTCGAGGAAAGTGAAGTCCTCGATGTTGGCGCAGCCGTGGATGCCCACGCCCGCCTGAGTAAAGAGGTATTCCCCGATCTGCGCGTGGGGTTGCTCCACGGCCGTCTCAAAGGCGCCGAAAAGGATGACGTGATGCGCTCCTTTGCCGGCGGCGATCTCGATATTCTTGTCAGTACCAGTGTTGTCGAGGTCGGCGTGGACGTTCCCAACGCCACCGTTATGCTGATCGAGGATGCCGAACGCTTCGGTCTGGCGCAACTGCACCAGTTCCGGGGCCGGGTGGGCAGGGGTGGGCACGAAAGCTATTGCGCGCTGATAAGTAGGGTGAAGGACGACTCGCAAGCCGAACGTCTCAATGCCCTGGCGGAGACGACTGACGGCTTCATCCTGGCGGAAAAGGATCTGGAGCTGCGCGGCCCCGGGGATTTTCTGGGTACGCGTCAGAGCGGGCTGCCGGACATGAAGTTGGCGAACCTCAGCGATCTCTCTACACTGCATCTGGCACAGGAGGCCGCGCAAGACCTTCTGCGCCAGGACACCGATCTCGACAACTATCCTCAGGTGCGGGAAAGAGTGGAGCGGTTCTGGCGCGGCCACGGCGATCTCTCGTGACCGAGGGGATATAGCCGCTGACCTTCGCCAGCTGAAGTTAACCGCGTTCGTCAATCGACACGTAAGGGCGCTCGGCCTCACCCAGATAAATCTGCCGCGGCCGGGCGATGCGTTGCTCAGTGTCGCTCATCAGCTCCATCCACTGCGCCAGCCAGCCCGGCGCCCTTCCCAACGCAAAGAGCACCGGGAAGATCTCGACTGGAAACCCCATCGCTTGGTAGATGATGCCGCTGTAAAAGTCCACGTTCGGGTAGAGCCTTCGCGAGACGAAATAATCGTCTTCCAGGGCAGTCCCCTCCAACTCGACCGCGATATCGATCAACGGGTTGCTGCCGGTAGCCTCGAAGACCTCGTAAGCGATTTTCTTGACGATCTGGGCGCGCGGATCGTAGTTCTTGTACACCCGATGGCCGAACCCCATCAGACGCACCTCCCGGTTCTTCACTCGATCCAGAAAAGCCGGGATCTTCTCTCTACTGCCGATTTCGGCCAGCATCCGCAGGACCGCCTCGTTCGCGCCGCCATGGAGAGGGCCGTAAAGGGCTCCGATTGCGCCCGCGATCGCGCAGTACGGATCGGCGTCGCTGGAAGCGATGTTGCGCAGCGCCGAAGTCGAGCAGTTCTGCTCATGATCGGCGTGTAAAATGAACAGCACATCCATCGCCCTTGCCAGAACGGGGTCGACTTCGCCGTCACCGGAAAAACCCATCATATGCAGAAAATTGTCGCTGTAGCCCAGCGCGTTGTCGGGATCTATGTGCGCGCTCCCGAGCCGGTTCCGGTATGCAAAAGCGACCGCCGTCGGCAGTTGGCCGAGAATACGCAAGACCTGCTGCATCCGGTTCTGGCTGTCATGGACCTGCTTGGAATCCGGGTAAAGCGTGGACATCGCTGCCACCGCGCTGATGAGAACGCCCATCGGATGGGCGTCCGCGCCGAAGGTCGTGAGTAAATCCTTCAGACCCCCGTCGATCTGCGTTTCCGCCATCACGCGGTCGTTCCAGTCCGTCAACTCGCCGGCCGTCGGCAGTTCGCCGAAAAGCAACAGGTACGCCACCTCCAGAAAGGTGCTTTTCTCCGCCAGCTGTTCGATCGGATAACCCCGGTAACGCAGTATGCCTCTGTCGCCGTCGACAAAGGTGACGCGGCTCTTGCAGGACGCCGTATTTGTATAGCCAGGATCGTACGCCATCATGCCAAAGTCATCGGCCTGCACCTTGAGTTGGCGCAGGCCGATGGCCGGAACAGTATCATCTTCGATCGGCAGATCAATCGTCTGGCCGGTGCGATTATCGGTGATAGTTAGCGTCTGCTCACTCATTGCCGGAACATCCCTTTCCGTTCGGTTGCGAAACCGTTTCTGGGTGTTTTAATAACTGTATACCATTTTGGCAAATTTTATAACACGCTTGCACCTGCCAAGATTGCCACCGAAACCTGGCTCAACCGCGCGGCTACGACAGATCGACCCCATTCGGCAACGGCCGGCCCTCGACTCCCGCCAGCAGATTCTCGGTCGTCATCACCGCCATCTTCGTGCGCGTGGCCACGGTGGCGCTGCCTATGTGGGGCAGAATGACACAGTTATCCAGCGAGACCAGCGGGTGATCCGCGGGCAGAGGCTCCGGATCGGTGACGTCCAACCCAGCCGCGGCGATCTCACCCTGCACCAGCGCCTCGTAGAGCGCCTCCTGGTCCACGACCCCGCCGCGACTGGTATTAATGAATACTGCCGTCGGTTTCATCTTGCGGAAAGCGTCCACGCTGAACAGCGAGCGGGTCTGGTCGTTGAGAGGGCAGTGGACCGCCACGAAATCGCTCTCCTGCAGCAGTGTGTCCATCGGCGCAAAGGTCGCGCCCACCTCTTGCGCCGCCTCCGGCTTCTCTCTCGGCCCGGTATACAAAAGGCGGCAGCCAAATCCCCCGAGCATGCGCGCAAAGGCGGAGCCAATCCGCCCCAGACCGACGAGCCCGACCGTGCTGCCGTGGATGTCGCGGCCCGTCATCCACATCGGCCTCCAACTGGGCCACGTACCACGCTCTACCGCCTGCGTACCTTCCGGCAGCCGCCGCGCCGTGGCCAGCAGCAGGGCCAGCGCCAGCTCTGCCGTCGTCTCCGTCAACACGCCCGGTGTATTTCCCAGGGGGATGTCCCGTTTGCGCAGCGCAGCCACGTCCACGTGATCGTAACCGACCGACATCGTCGCCACGACCCGCAGCCCAGTCCCGGCCGCGTCCAACAGCTCATCGTCAACTGATTCGGTCAGCAGACAGTAGAGTCCGTCTGCCCCTTGCACCCATTCCAGCAGCGTATCGCGCGCTATCGGCTCTTCGCTGTCCCAGTAGCGGGCGTCACACCTTTCCAGGATCGGCGCGATCGCCGCCTGCGGCAGCTGGCGGGTCACCACAACTGTCGGTCTTGTCATTTCCTCTGCAGCCCTCTGTCCTTGTGCGAACTGATGTCGCGTTGTCTATGTTGGTGCTTCCCGCCCGCTATCCGCGCCCGCCACGCTCCAGGACTGCACGCGGCTGACCAGATGGGCCGGCAGTCTGCCCTCGATCAGTGTCCCTTTCTCGGTATATTCCTCCCGTTCCACGCGGCCGTGTTCATACATAAGTGAGACCAGGTCGCCCTTACTGTAAGGCAGCAACAGCCGCAGCGGCGTCATCGTTTCCTTCAGCTTCCCATCCACTTCCGCCAGCAATTCCGGGATGCCTTCCCCTGTGCGGGCGCTGATCTGCACGGGAGAAGTGTACTCCTGCAGCGCATGGCGCAACTGTGCCGCAAGGCTGGGCTCTCCTTGCCCCGCCGAGTAGACCAGGTCGATCTTGTTCAGTGCCGTCACAAGCGGTTTGTCGCCGGCACCCAACTCCTCCAACATCTCCTCCACCGCGGTTACCTGCTCATCGGCGTTGGGGTGCGAAATATCTACCACGTGCAGCAGCAGGTCTGCCTCCGTAATCTCCTCCAGCGTCGCCCGGAACGCCGCCACCAGCGCCGTCGGCAGCTTCTGGATGAAACCGACCGTATCCGTGAACAGGGCCGTGCGCGCACTCGGCAACTCCACGCGCCGCGTGGTCGGGTCCAGGGTGGCAAACAGCTGGTCCTGGGCCAGCACGCCGGCATCGCTGACCGCATTCAACAGCGTGCTCTTGCCCGCGTTCGTGTAACCAACCACGACGATAACCGGCGTTGACGACTTCTGCCGGCGCTGTCGGTAGCGTTCACGGTGGTGGCGTACCTCCTCCAACTCCCGCTTGAGATGCGCGATCCGGCGGCCTATCTCCCGCCGGTCCACTTCCAGCTGCGTTTCACCGGGTCCGCGCACACCGACCCCGCCGCTCGCGCCGCCCGCCCGTCCACCGGCCTGCCGTGCCAGGTGGGTCCACGCCCGGGTCAGCCGCGGAAGCCGGTACTCGTACTGTGCCAGCTCCACCTGCACCGCCCCCTCTTTGGTCTTGGCATGGCGTGCGAAGATATCCAGGATCAGGGCCGTGCGGTCGATCACCTTCACCTCCTGCCCCAGGACCCGCTCGATTTCGCGCTGCTGGCGCGGCGAAAGCTCTTCGTCGAAGATCACCACATTCGCGCCCAACTCCAGGACCAGCGTCTTCAGTTCGCCCAGTTTGCCCGCGCCGATGAACGTAGCCGGATGGGGATGTTGGAGCCGCTGCGTCAGCTCTCCCTCCACCTCCAGTCCCGCGGTCCCGGCCAGCAGGGCCAGTTCGCTGAGCGAGTCCTCCATCGAGAGGATACCGGGCTGACCCGCCAGGCTGACGCCGACCAGAACCGCCGTCTCCTCCGGCTTGTCGGTCAGGATCAGACCCTGGTCATCCCGAACGACTGCGCCAATCCCGCCTTCGCCTGCACCGGTAAAGTCATCGACCGCGGTCAGGCCGCCTGAACGGTTTGCGTGTTGACTTTCTGACATTCGATTAACTGTGCCTTTCACAGCGTTCATCCATGGGGGGATGTCAATGTTCCCGCTGATAGGCTAACGCTGTACTACAGTGCAACAAATCCAATCACAAGCCGCCGCCAGGCATGAGTGGCTTCCAACGGCGGCAATTCCCTATACATTCAAAAGCTATTCGTCGGAGGGCATCTGCTGCGCCTCCATCTGCGGACCGGCGGCCCGACAAGCCATCGTTCACAAAGTGATTAGGCCAGGAGAGCGCTGCTGACAAAAGTGGCGGCGAGCAGAGCCGCGGCAAGCCAGGCCCGGCAAGATTCGCACATTGTACACGATTTCGTCATTTCGCGCCCGTCGCCGAAGCCTCTGGGTGCAGTCCAAAACCGGGGTGAGTTCTCCTACACCTCTGGCAGCAACTGAACCATAGCCATGCCGTCATCCAATCTGCAGCAGAGGAACCGGCAGTTCTCTCTCCTCACTCCTCTTCACTCTCTCCTCGCTTTTCTGGGCGGTCGGGCCTATTCGGCCCTCCCTTGTGCGGGGGCTCCGCCCCCGCAACGCCCCCGGCCAACAACATGCCTCGTCGACCTGGTGTCGACATTGGTGACGGGTGCCCAATCGAAGGTGTCCAGCCAGACCACGTCCCGCCAGTCCCATCAGATCCCCGTAGGTGCCGGCCATGTGCCTGCCCTGGAACCCACTCTCACCCGCAGCGGGACTGTTGGCGGTATAAGCTCGATGATGCCAGCCGCGAGACGGAGCCGACATTGACACACGGATTCATATTCAATCAGAAGGTGTAACGCCCAGCCGCCCTCTTCACAGCTTCGTCCAGACAGCCGCAGTGTCGCTGTAACCGCCGAGACGGTTCTCTACCATGCATGATTCTTCACAATCCAGATCGGTCTACCCCCTCTGCCCCTCACAGCACAGGCAGCCAGAAAGGCTCGCCCATGTCATGATTCCCAATTCTCTGTCCAAGATTGGAATAAATTATACATAAATATTCACCCAAGTGAGGCAAAATTGACTCATTATGTCCAAATATGGCTCACGCAAACAGCAACTGATCATAGCCTGCAGTCGTGTTCTGGCAACGAACCACGGCGCTTCGCTTAGCGAAATCGCTACACAGATAGGAGTCGGGCGCGCCACATTGCAACGCTACTTCCCCAAACGGCAAGACCTTCTGCGAGAAATCGCCCTGGGTGCCCTGCGCGAGATCGATAAAGCGCTGGACGCAGTCTTGCCCACGGACTTGAGACCGGAAGAGAGTCTGCAATTGATGTTTGAGCTTCTGGCGCCAATTGGAGACCGGTATTCCTACCTGGTGACCTACCCGGATCTGATGGAATTTGCCGAGGTTGCCAGTGCATACGACCGGCAACTTGATAGACTGAACACATTCGTCCAGGAGCTCAAGCAGAAAGAGGTGCTTTCCCCGGACATACCTACAGCCTGGATCGTTCAAACGATCGACCTGCTGATCTGGGGCGCATGGTATGCCGTGGACAGTGGTTCGGTAGCGCGGAATGATGCTGCGCAACTTGCCGCGCGCACGCTCATGAGAGGTCTGGGAAGATAGGCTTCCCAACTGAATAGCAAGGTTTTCAAATTCGGAACGTAGGAGAACAGATTGGATAACGAGGGAAAAGTTAAAGCTGGAGGAGCCAGCGACAGCTCATTCTGGGAACTGCTCAAGAGGCGCAACTTCCGACTACTTTGGGGAGCGGGCACACTATCCGCCATCGGTGATCAGTTCGACCTGATTGCATTTCCCTGGCTCGTTCTGCTTCTGACCGGCGACCCGCTGGCCGTCGGTGCGATCATCGCCGTCGGCAGCGTTCCCACAGTCTTCTTTATGCTCATCGGCGGGTCGATTGTGGATCGCTCTTCCCCGCGCATGATTCTCCAGGTCAGCAATGTGGTCCGAGTCTTCTTAGGATCCGTCCTGGCGGCGCTTGTGCTGACCGGCATGTTGAATCTGTGGCTGCTCTATCTCTTTGCCTTGGCCAAAGGGATTGCTGACGCCTTCTACTATCCGGCCCAGGCAGCGCTTCTGCCGCGTATCGTGACAGAAAAACAGCTTCGTCATGCCAATGTCATTACGCAGACCACGACGGAATCAAGTGGATTTGTCGGGCCCATGCTGGCCGGCGCGTTGATCGCCGCGTTCAGCGGTACCAACAATGTAATCCCCTCGCTGCAGCGCGTAACGGCAGCCGCGCGGGCGGACACGGCTGGCGTGGGGTTCGCATTCGCCGTCGTAGCCGGCGCCTTTCTCATCTCCTCCCTACTGCTTGCCTTCCTGCAGTTGAGTCCGGAAGTGCAAAAATCAGCGGGGCAAAACGGCAAGAAACACGCCGCTGAGGAACAGGACAGCGGCAGCATTTGGACTTCAATTGGCGAAGGCTTTCGATTTGTGCGGTCCGACGCCGCCATGTTTACGCTCTTTCTTCTTATTGCGGCAATCGAGCTCTTCGTGCAAGGGCCGGTCATTGTCGGGATTCCGGTCTTGGCAAATACTCAGCTCCCGCAGGGCGCACTTGCAGTCGGCATCATCTCCTCCACCTATGCCGCCGGCGCCTTGCTCGGCGCGGTGTTAGCGGGTGCATTGCCTACTCCTAAGAGGCGACTGGGCCATATTCTCGTCATGACCTATGTCCTCAGCGGCATTCTGATCATGCCTTTTGGCTTCCTGACGGCGACCTGGCTTGCCGCCGCCTTGGTTGTTGCAATCGGCGTCATGGGCGGATACACCAACATCATGTTTACGACTTGGCTGCAGGCGCGAACGCCCCAAAAAGTGATGGGCCGCGTCATGAGCCTCCTCATGATCGCCTCAATAGGTCTCTCTCCAATTTCAAACGCCGTCTCCGGCGCGCTCATTAAGCTGAGCCTGGGCTGGGTCTTCGTCGGCGCGGGCGCAATGATGGCCCTGCTCTCCCTAGCCGCCGGCCTGCGCCGGGAAATAGCCGAGATGAAGATGGCGTAATGTCTGCGCCAAAGGAAGAAGCGAGTAATGAGCCCTTGTCAATGTCTGTCCACCACATCGCCCCGCGTTTTTCGACGTAGCAATTGGCGCGCCTTGCGACCAAGAGAGCGGTTCGCATTGGTACGCACCAGAATCTTCTTTGCTACCGCCGATAAGAGATTTTTGCAAAGGCACAGAGTAGAAGAATTGATGATGCGTAGAAAGCTTCTATCGGCTGAGACTCCCAAAACATTCACGATCTGTTCTGCAACGGGGATGGTAAGTTCGGCCTAGATACCGGTCTAACTGGCAAGACCGTCGAGCCGGAAAATTGAGTGCGGAGCAGTTCCTCTCAGCAGAGCGATGTCGACCTCAGTGTCGACGAGCAGAGTCACGGTAAGCCAAGCCCGGCAAGATTCGCCAACTGTACACGATTTCACCGAATCGCGGCCGCCGGGAAAGCAAAGGATGGATAGTGCATCTTTGGCAGTTGGGTCGCTGGAAGTACGGGCCCGATCAGAGCTGTCGTAGGACAGGGCGGACGAGAGGCAAGGAGAACTGTAAATCACGCAGGGACTTCATGCAGGGCCTAGCCACCCTGTTTCAGCAACCTTCCCAACGCGTGCCGCCGGAGTGAGTGAATTGTCGGGGGGATACTTCACGTTCGTGATGACTCAAACATCAGCCAAGGAACCGGCATTCGCGATCTTCTCATCACTCTAATCAGTCCAACAATCACTACACACATTCCAAACAGAGAGAACAGCCCAAAAACTACCGCCATCATGTCAATCAGCTCCATTGTCTTCCTCTGCCCCATCAGTGCATTCAACCCAATCTGCATACTCAGCTTAATCAGTCTAGTCGACCTAGTTGGCTCAATGATCACCACGCTTAGCCCTATCAGCGTTACTAGCGCTACACCTAGCCCAATCAGCTTTTCATTTAGCTCCCGCCACTTTCCTATAAGTCTAATCAACTCAACAATTATCCAAACAGGCCCAATCAATGCACTCAACCCTAAGACCAGCCCAGCAAAAAGCGCCCCCTGACCGCTTTGTCCACTTAGTGCGTTGAGCCCGATTATTACAACCAGTGCAGCCAGCACGACAACCAGTCCCTGCCATCTCCTCATCAGCCTCAGCAGCCCCACGGTCAAGGTGTTCATCCCAACAAGGGCACTCAGACTTAAGACCAGCCCAGTAAACGGCATGTCCTGCATATCCTGAGCAATCGGTGTATCCAGTGTACCCTCTCTGGTGAGAGAACTTAGTGTTGCATCCATTAATGCACCCAGCACAATTAGCACTTCCTGCGCAATCAGTCCGTCCTGGGAAATAAGCGTCCCCTGTAGCCTCAGAATGATCACCTTCATCGGCTCAACAACTGCCGCACAGAGCCCAATCACTGTGCCCAGACCAATTAGCCCAAAAACCAGCCTTTGCCCTCGTCTAATCAGCGCAATCAAACCAACGACTGCCCCAATCGGCCCAATCAGAGCACTTAGCCCCAAAACCAGCCAAGCAATCAATGCTCCCTCTGTAACCTCCTGCTCACTTAGTGAAATTAGCCCAATTATCACACCCAGCGAAATCAGCCCAACAACCAACCTTCGCCCCAACTCCATGCGTCCGCTCTTGTGAGAGTACGCTAGATATTCGGCCTGCTGACGAGCCGCTGCTTCGGCTTCGGCTCGCTCCTTTGCCTTCTGAAGAGCCGTCGCTTCAGCTGCGGCCTGCTCTTTTGCTTTTTCGAGAACTGTCGCCTCTGCCGCTTTTCTCTCCTCTTCCTTCTGGCGAGCTGTCGTTTCGGCTGCGGCTTTCTCCCTTCCTTTCTGACGAACCATCGTTTCGGCTGCCGCCTGTTCTTTTGCCTTCTGACGAGCCACCACGTCCGCTGCCTTCCGTTCCTTTACTTTCTGACGAGCAGTCGTTTCGGCTGCGTCCCGTTCCTCTAACTTCTGACGGGCCATCGCTTTCGCTGCGTCCCGTTCCTTTGTTTTCTGACGAGCCGTTGTTTCGGCTGCGTCCCGTTCCTTTGCCGTTTGAAGGGCAAACACCTCCGCCGCGACCCAGGCCTCGGTCCGTGGATCATGTTTCAGGATCTGTAACATGATCTCTTCCACAGGTCCGAAAGTCTTATCTGCAGGAGTTATGTCCTGTGCCGGCGGACTGACATTAATGGCCAAGGTGCAACTTTCGACCGCCCACTGCGCAGCCTCAGTCGAAAAGCCATACTTACTCTGTAAGCGTTGAATGGGCCGTTTTCCGTAAACTTTGGCTCCCGGCAGTTGAGTTGAAGGTTCTACGACAAAACGTCCCCGCGGGGCGTGAGGTAATAGTAGTTCGGTAGGAATGCGCTCTCGTAGCGCGTGAACGAGAAGAAAGCGTTCTCTGGGATATGGCCCGCAGAGGTCGGCCAGAAGGGCACCCACGCGCGCGGGGTCATTGAGTAAAGCCGTGCCGTAATCTAAGAGCAATTTGCGCAGAGTGCACTGAGGGTAGTCGGAAAGAACTGCACCGCTGCCATCGCGGAGAGTACGAGATTTCAGCGGAGCGATATCCAATGCCAAGGCCCAACTCTCGATAGCCCACTGCGCAGCTTCAACAGAAAATCCGTAGCGATTCTGCAGGCGCTGGGAAAGCCTCTGCCAAAGGACAGCGCCTCCCTCCGGGTGAGCCAGCAACTCCTGCGGGATGCGCTCCCGAAGCGTGTGGACAATCAGGAAACGTTCTCTGTGATGCTGGCCGCAGACGTCGGCTAGCAGGGCATATACGCGAGCGGGATCTTCCAGTAGAGCCGGCCCATAGTCTGAGAGTAACTGGCGCAAAACACGCCGTGGGAGTGGGTGCATCTACAGGCGCACTTCACCTTCGCGGCTGCCGAACTGGATCCGTAGTCCGGACGAGAGAGATACAGTCTTCCCCGGCTCTACATCATTTGTCTCTCCGCCGGCGTTTTGACTCGTCCATTTCTGCGCAGAGAGATTGCGCAACCCCCAGATCTGTGGGTTCTGAGGATGTTGGGTGATTTCAGCGACCGGTTTATCGATCTCATAGCGACGCTGTTCGTCAAGGTGATGGGCGTAGAGCAGAGAGTCGTGGTTTAACATCACTACTTCGTCTTGGCCGATACGTATTCGGGGCGGTAAACGGTGCGGCGACGAGCAGGCCCAGCATACCTCGGCGTCGCCGTAAGTGTTGCCTAGTGAGTCAGAATCGTAGAAGTTTTCAGCGCCGCAGCCCTGACAATAGAAGATGGAGTCGCGCAGTCGGATCAACTCGCTGCTCCACTGGCTTTCCCGTGCACGTTCATTTGGGTCGTGTAGTCCTTCGGTAAATGTGACCAGGAATAATTCCTTAATAAAGTGGGGATAGATAGGCCACAGGGCTAAAGCGTTACTATGGACATCGCGTACAGGTTCGTTGCTAGTGTCTGAGGGATTAAAGATAAAGAGAGGATCCGTTCCATATAAGCGGGTCATGGCCGGCAGATCAAAGCAGCGAATCTGCCCTTCTCTCGCTCCCTCAAGTGGATGGTGGTTGACTAGCATATAGAAGAGCAAAACCGCCAGAGAGAAGAGATCAGTTTCGGTGCTGGGACCGGCCTCGCCGCGCACGATCTCTGGAGCCATGAAGCGGGCCGTCCCGCCGATGACTCCTCCCTTGCCGTCGTCCACGCTCACATTGTCGTTGTCACAGATTCGCACCTCCCCACTTTCGGGGTCGAAAAAGACGTTGCCAAAGGAAATGTCACGGTAGCAGAACCCTCTGGCGTGGAGCTGTCGGTAGTTATGCGCCAACTCGAAACCGGCCGTCACCAGCGCGCGAAAGGTTGGCTCCGCGCGGCGCGTCACCAGTTCGGTAATGCCGACGAAACGGTCCTCCCGCAGTGGCATCACATAGCCAAATCCTGGCCGGTTCGCCGTCTGTACTAATTCCTGCGGCCAGAGAAAACGGTCGCTGGGTGGTCCTGTTTCCACCGCGCGCTCCAGCCGTGTGCGCAGGTCGGGATCTCGACGCAGATAATGGGGAAAGAACCACTTGAGCGCCACCCGTGCGCCTGAGCCATGGCCTTCTGCCAATCGAGCGCGATAAACCTCCCCTTGTCCGCCGCCCCCGAGAAACGCCTCGACCTCATAAGTGAGTTCAGTTGGCAGCATCTTCACTTTTTCGCCGGAGTTCAGCAACTGGTTCATTTTTCGTTCCCAGATTCAGTGGAAGAAGGGTATGGGCTGGCTCGGAATAGTTATTTCGGTCGGCTCAAGTTTGCGGCCATGACAACGGAAATATCGTCGCCGCTACCCCCTTTGGAGGTAGCCTCCAACCAGTCGGGCAATCGACCTGCGACAGCGGCGAGACCGTCCTGTTTGATTGCAGAGTAGAGATCCCTGGCGACCTGTTCAAAGTCAGCGTCGTCCGCAAAGGAGTTGGCATAACCGTCGGTCGCCAGCATTATGAACTCAGGGGGGCTATCAACAATCGGCTGAAAATGGATGCGCACGAAACGCCAAGCCTCTTTCGAACACAGAGAAGTTGTGTAATTGGCGAACAAGTGGCTGTCGATGCCGAAAGGTGGGCGTACCACTTCCCCGTCTGCCGTGACTGTCAAGACATCGCCGTCACCCAACTGAATATAGAGATGCAATTCAGGCGTAAGTAGAACTGCCAGTAGTGTGGCGCCATAGCGCCGCTCGACGGGAGAACTCGGTTTTGTAGCTCTGGGCTCCCCTGCTTCTCCACCATTGGCGTGCGAAATTTCGTCCTCTGTGATTGGATTGTCGGTGGCGTGCTCAAACACCGACGCCCGCCACCGGCTCACGAGAAGTTTCGGCATTTGTTCGCTGAGTTGACGTTTGAACTGAGCCAAATTATGCAGACCGTCACCGTCTAGAATTCGGGGCATCACCTCGCTCACTAGCAGCATCTGAGCTTCTTTCACTGCGCGGCGGGAACCTATATGACTACGCGTGTACTCGCTGCCGCCGTGGCCGTCGGCTACGCAAAGCACAGCAAGCGGCTTTTCCCCCTCAGCTGACCACCAGCTAAGCGCGTCCTGATTCGGCGCGCCACTTCGTCTGTGGATGGCGCCAGGCACCGACGCGCCTACGATTTGCCATCCACAGGCACTGGTCGTACGGCAGAATTGTGTACCGTCACAACTTTCCTGTGAAGTTGGCAGTGTGGATTCCTTGTTGTCGTATTTTCGTCCATTACTACCAGACATCGTCAACCTGGACGTCCGCGTCCGGAACGGGCGGCAATGGCACGTTGCTGGACTGATCCGAGTTCACCGTCTGACTGGCAGGCGAGGAAGCCGACTTCAAAACGGCTGTCGACACCCACTTAATGAACGTGACTAGACTTTCCGCATTATTGGCTTGCAACGGCTCCAATTCCGGGTGGCCGATGAATCGCTCCAAAACGCTTTTTTCTACATCGTCTCCGATTGCTATAGCGATACGTACTGCTTTCCTACCCCAGGGCTGAGCCATCAGATCCCGCAGACCGGCTCTGACGTCGTCCGTGGGGTGACCGTCGGAAATGAGAACGAGGACAGGAGGCAAAGCTCTTTGGGGCATCATTTCCGGATCAAGTTGCTCGGCGACCAGTTGCAGGGCCTTGCCCATGTCGGTCACGCCTTTGGCCTTCAGGTCATCCCAGCGGAACTGCTCGACCGGAACTGGGCTGGCCATGTGCCAACTGGCCCCACTGGAGAACTTCACGGCGCGTACCATCACTTCGGCATTGGGGTTCTCGGCCGCGGCATCCTGCATGTGGGGCAGCGCTTCGCGAATCGCGTTGTTTAGTGATTGGATCTTGCCACCGTAGCCCATCGAGCCGGAGCAGTCTGCAATCCAAATGAAATGAAGCGGCCTGCGCGCAAGCGGGCCGCCCGGGAGTTTGGGCATAGCTCATATTCCTTTCAATGGGTTTTCGGGGGAAGTCCGGTTCAATTCACCGTCGAATTGGGGAATACCTGTAGAGGTCGTGCCCACCGGCTGCACGCAAGCGCATTCTATCAGAAAAGATGCCCATCCAACAACTCTGGACCAGTCCCGGGACCACTCGTCAACACACGCCCCACCGACGGCAGCGCACCCACACGCCGTTCAACCTCAGCCGCAGCCTCCGCCTCGCAGATCAGATGCACGTTCGGCCCCGCATCGATCGTAAAATACACCGGCACGCCCTCATCATCCCGCCAGGCCCGCACCGCCTGCAGCACCTCCAACGTACCCGGCTGCCAGTAAAGCAGGCTCGGCTTGCTCGTCATCATCACACCGTGCATTGCTAGCGCGTCCAGCTCCAGTATAGGGCCGAGTAAACCGATATCGCGCTCCGCGATCGCCTGCCGCACAGTCTCCAGCCACGCCCCGACACACCGCGTGCGCGCCGTGTTAAGAGGGCTCGTCGCCGCCAGCCGGTGCCCGCTGCTGCTGCTGACCCGCTTGGCGCCCGCGCTGACGATGGCGATCACATCCCGCAGCGCCCAGTGATCTTCACTGTGCAACTGGTGCGCAACACTCCCAGAATCGAGAAGTGAACTGCTTTCACCCTCTCCTCCTTCCCATCCCCGCTCCCATTCGACAAACCCCCCGAACAGGCTGCGGCTGGCCGAGCCGCTCCCCTGTCGGGCCACCGCGGACAGCCGAGTCGCGTCCAAACGGAGACCCAGCGCCGCAGCCCCAGCCACGGTGAGCGCGGCAAACCCGCTGGCCGAACTCGCGATACCGGATGCCATCGGGAAATTGTTGTTGCTGACAACGCAGGCTCTGTCGGAAACGCCCACAAGGTCGCGCAAACGGTCGAGGTGAGCGACAATACGCTCCGCAGAAGCACCCACAAGCTGCACACCGTCAATGGCAACCGAATCCTCTGGCAGGCAGCCGCTGTCGTCCCAGGCGACCGTCGTCGTTGTATGCGCGTCCGCTAGGGTCATGCTGATTGAGTTGTTGAGTGGGATGTTTAAATCTTCGGCGCCGCCGGCCACGCCCCAGTACTTGATGAAAGCGATGTTGCTGCCGGCGCGGCAAGTGGCCTTGCGTCCGGACGGCGGACCGGTTGCGCGACCGCCAATCACGCTTCTCGTTCTGCCTGCTGTTCGCAACGGCGCAGAAGATCGTCGATCAGTTCGTCATGCGCACGGAAATGGATCTCTACGCCGCCCTGCACCGGCTCGATGCGTGCCTGCCAGCCGATTCCCTCAACCAGCGCCAACTTCTCGACCACGCCCGCCCCCAGCCGTTTGAGGACAGCTTCTGCCTGGACGGGCGTCAATCCAGGAAACTCCAGACTCTCAGACTCGTACAAGTCGTCATCCTGAAAGCGGGGATCGCGGCGGTCTTCCTCATCTCCCAGAGATGGGGCGCTGATCGGCATCGAAAAACTCCTTCAATTCCTTTTCGTGTAAGGCAACAATCCGCCTCTATTCTGCCTCCAGCAGGGCGACGCCCACGTCGTCGCCGGCGCCCAACTCTTTGAGAAAACGGGGCACCAGCGCATGCAACTCGGCAATCCGCTCTGCCGGCGTCTTATTGGGAAGATGTATGCGTCCGCCGGCCATTGTGTTATGACCGCCGGCCGAGCCGTTCCGGCCTGCGATAATGCGTACCAGGCGACCGGCCTTGGCGTTCGAGTCTGCCGCCCGCACCGACATCACGCCCTGGTCCCCGAAAATTCCCAGGCAAACGACCCAGGCTACATTTTCCATGCGCATCAACAGATCCGCCACCTCTGCCGCCATATCGGGTCGCGGCATATCAAAAAGCAGGCTGACGGCAATATCGCCAGCCCTATCCGCGTCGTCTTCCGTCTCTACATCACCCTCGGATGCATCCTCGCCAGCATCCTGCAGGTTAGACGGCGGACCGGGACTGCCGGGCGCCAGCATGCGCGACAATGCGATGATATCGAGATCGAATCGTTCCAGGTCCGATCTGTAACCATCCGCCTCTTCCTCGTCCACGACCTCCTCCGCCTCCTCCTCGTCTTCTTCATCGACGGCGCTGGGCATGGAGACCGTGTAGATTGTCGTGTTGGCTAACGCATCGCTTATGCTGCGGAAATACGTGCGGGGAACTTGCACATGTTCGATCTTGTTAAGCAGATCCGTCTCGACAAGATGGCGTAAAGTCGAGTAGGCCCAGATATCCAGGGCCGACGTGTGCCGGCTGAGGCCCATCGTGTCCGACTTGATCCCGTAGAAGAGGGCAGTCGCCAGTCGCGTGTCGATCGGTACTTCCGCCACCGCCAGGTATTCGCACAGTAGCGTCGAGGAGGCGCCCACCTCCGGGCGCACATCGTGAACTTTGGCCCGCAGCTGGCTGCGCCGCGGGGGATGATGATCAATCGCGGCCAGCACCTCTTCCCCCGGATAGTCCGTGCTCCACAGCAGATGGTTGGCTGCCACAGGCTGCGTATCGACCAGCATCACACCGTCATATGCGCTCATCTCCTCCGCGGCCGCCCGCTGCGAAATGCGGACCTTGTGGGGCACGATCTCGTCGGCCATCGTATAGTTCTCGGCCCGGCCGATAATGCCGCCGTGTCCCAGCGTGACCGGCGTACCTGGAGCATGAATACGCAGCATCTCCTCCATCGCGCGCGCGCTCGCGATTGCGTCCGGGTCCGGATCGTTGTGCATCAGAACCAGGAGGTTGCTCTTCCCCTCCACTAGCTCAACGATCTGCTGAACTCTTCTCTCTGTCGCATTCCGCCGCCGGGCGCCATAGCCTTCCGGCAGGGAGAGCACCATTGTTGGTGTTTCTTCCATGACACGTCCGATGCCCTTTGAACCGCAAGTTCGATTGCCGGATTTCCCCCGGGCGTTTGACGGAAATCGAGCAGGGCGGGGATATTATACCCAACATATACCTTTCGCAAAAGCACCGTTTTTGGCGGAGATTCCAGCCTCTCTCCTGCGTCCTATCCATATGCGGACGCAGCCTCTTCACGGCCCTCCTTGCAATCGCGGCCCCGAGCGAGGCGACCTACGGTGATTCTCTCTCCTCACTCCTCTTTCCTTTCTACTTTCTCTTCGGGCGGTCGGGCCGAATACGCCCGACCGCCCAAAACTGCGAGGAGAGAGTGGAGAGGAGAGAGCAGCGAGTGACACCATTCCGTACGCCGGACATTGGGAAGTGAACTGACCGTGGCTTGGTTGCTGCCGGAGTAGTAGGAGAGGTCGCCCCCGTTTTGGGATGCACCCCTGAAGTTCCGCTTGTTGAGCAATCCACACATTTAAGGTACGATTGGGCGCACTTGGCAACCGGTCGCTGGCACCGGAATATCCGCAGATATTCGCACAAAGGATGCACGCATGACAAACACAACGGATACCTTGACTGGCGCAGGCGCCCAAACCGTCGTCCGGCGTATGGGAGAAGCCGCGGCTGCATTACTGGCCTGCCTCTCCATTGACCAGAAACACAGAGCCGTCGTTCCCTTTGCCGACCAGGAAGAACGCACAAACTGGCACTACACACCCATTCTCCGCAAAGGGCTTTCCCTTTCCGAAATGACCTTCCCGCAGCGGCAAAAGGCCCTGCAACTGGTAAATGCCGGCCTCAGTCGCGCTGGCTTCGTTACCGCCTCCACCGTGATGGGAATCGAAAGCGCCCTCGACATGTTGGAAGATTGGGAGCGTACTCACCCCGGCCGCGATCCACAGCTCTACTTCCTGACCATCTTCGACAGCCCCGATGAAAAGGGCGTGTGGGGATGGCGTTTTGAAGGCCACCACATTTCGCTCAATTTCACAATCGCCGGTGGGAAAATCATCTCGCCCACGCCAATGTTCTTCGGTTCGAACCCGGCCGATGCGCCTTTCAGCCCGGCGGCCACCCTCCGCCCCCTGGCAGGCGTCGAAGATCTGGCCCGGGAGTTGGTCCGCTCCTTTGACGAGGAAGCCCTTGCCGTCGCCAGAATCTCTCCCGCCGCGCCCCCGGACAACGTGCTCTACAATCTTCCCCAGGTAGTCGAAGGCGCTTTCCGTATGCCCGCCAACTCCCCCGACCTGGAACTGTGGAAAGAGGCCCATGGCGTTGACGATTACCACGTCCAGGCGTTGCGCTATTCCGATACACCCCGCGGCCTCTGCCGCAACAGCATGAACGGTCAGCAACAGGAGATCCTCCTGGCGCTCATCGGCGAGTATATCCATCGCATGCCGGACGAACTCGCCGAGACCGAATGGCACCACCTCGGCGAGGGCGGCCTCGACGGAATCCACTTCGCCTGGGCCGGCGGCCTCGAAAAGAGGCAGGGCCACTACTACCGCATCCAGGGCCCGCGCTTCGTCTGTGAATACGACAACACCCAGAACGACGCCAACCACATCCACTCGGTCTGGCGCGACCCGGCCAATGATTTTGGTAGAGACCTACTGGCGCACCACTATGCCCATCATCATTAGCGGTCGAAAGCACACCGCTCGTTACCCCTCACTGTAGGACTCGTGTTAGAATCGGCACAGGTCCACCTGCTGCGTATAGGGTAGGTGAAGGAGGGAAAATGGACTCCAGAGAGGCATTGCGAGGAAGGCATCGGGAACAGTCGCATAACGATTCGGGCAATGGCCGCCGTTCCCCGTCGCGCCAACCAGACGGGCGCCGCGAACATTCCATACGAAAAGAATTTGCCCCTGATGACGGCTGTTATGTCGCTTTGGACGAGTACTGGGACAAGTGGTATGAGAACCCTTACCCGGACATCGACGTCAGCTATGAATGGAATAACGGCAGGTTGGAGGCAAAACCGTTGCCCAACAAGCCTCAACTCAACCTTTACAATTGGTTTCTCGACCTATTAAGCCGCTATTTGGAAACGCATGAGATTGCAGACCTGATCAATTTGGAGACCGGCTTTCTCCTGACCATATCTGACCCTGGCGAGCCATCCGGTCAGCGGGCGGCAGTGCGCAAACCGGACATCGGCGTGATTCTGAATAACAACCCGGTGTCGTGGGGAAGCACCGACCAACGTCATTTTGCAGGTGTATGTGACATGGTTGTCGAAACGCTGTCCGATTCCACCCAGGCCGAGGCCGAGCGGGATACGGAGGAAAAAAGGCGGGATTACGCTCTGGCCGGATTGAAGGAGTACTACATACCCGACCCCAACGGCGACCATATGCACTTCTACCGTCTTGTCCCGCAGGAGAAAAGCTACGAGGAAATTCCCCCCGACTCTGAAGACGTGGTCCGCTCCGAGACTCTACCCGGTTTCCAGTTCCGACTTCAGGACCTGTGGCGACAGCCGGATATGGCGGAGTCGGCTCTGGATGAGATTTATGCGGGGTATGTCATACCCGGTTACCAGGCTGCCGTGACTGCCCGACGCGTCGCTGAAGAGCGCGTGCAAGAATTGGAAGCCGAACTGGCGAGACTGCGCCGACAAAACAACTGAACACAAACAGTTCAAGGAAATGGCCACGCTACTAGGCCCCCCCGACTCGGAAAACGTTTGACGGAGCGGATGAAGATCGGTACAATCCGGTTCATATGTCGCATCCTTGTGGCTATTGGCATTCGAACAGAAAGAATCTGGTAAAGCCAGTTGAGACCCCCTGCGTAACGCTCGAACTGTTCGAAGATGATAAATTGCAGGGACCAGAAAGCAACACTCCACGTGTAACCAACTCTTAAGGAGATATCTATGGCTGAAAACGGCAAGTCGTTTATGTCCGGAAACTACCAAGTAGTGGGGACCCGGCCCATTCGACACGACGGTACCGATAAGGTTGTCGGCGCAGCCCGCTATGCCGCTGACCAGAATGTGCCGGGCATGCTGTACGGCAAATACCTGCGCAGCCCCCATGCCCACGCCCGCATCCTCAATATCGATACCAGCAAGGCCGAGGCCCTGCCGGGCGTCACAGCAATCGTTACCTCGTCCGACCTCGCCGAAGCGGCTGACAAGATTCAGGAAATGGGCGAAGACGCCGTCAACCTGCGCTATCTGAGCGCCAACATGCTGGCCCATGACAAGGTCCTCTACCACGGCCACGCCATCGCTGCCGTGGCGGCAAACAGCGTCCACGTCGCCGAAGAGGCGGTCGGACTGATCGATGTCGAATATGAGGTCCTCAAGCCGGTGCTCGATGTGCGCGAGGCCATGGCAGACGAAGCTCCCATTCTCCTCGAAGAGCTGCGCACCACCGCATTGGGCGAAATCGGCGATAAGCCGACCAATGTCGCTCAACACTTCCGCCACGCACGCGGCGACCTCGAAGCCGGTTACGAAGCCGCTGACGCGATTGTCGAGCGCGAATTCACTACCGCCATGGTCCATCAGGGCTATCTGGAACCGCAGGCCTCGACGGTGCAATGGCGGTCCGACGACCAGATTCATATCTGGACCAGCACCCAGGGTCCGTTTCAGATTCGGGATTCGGTGTCGGCCCTCCTGCAGGTGCCCGTCTCCCAGGTAAAGGTGACGCCCGCGGAAATCGGAGGCGGTTTCGGCGGCAAGTTCACTCCTTACACCGACCTTCCCGCGGCCCTCCTCTCCCGCAAGAGCGGCAACCGCCCGGTCAAGATGGCGCTGACCCGTACCGAAGTACTGCAGGCGACCGGCCCCACCTCCGGCAGCTACATTAAGGTGAAGATGGGCGCTTCGAAGGACGGCCGCATCACCGCAGTTGAAGCCGACCTGATCTACGAAGCGGGCGCCTATCCCGGCTCCCCCGTTGGCGCCGGCGCCGGCGTGATTCTCTCCCCATACAAGCTCGACAATCTGCGCATCGACGGCTATGACGTTGTCGTCAACCGCCCCCAGAGCGGCGCCTACCGCGCGCCCGGCGGCACCAATGCCGCCTTCGCCTCTGAGACGGTGATCGACGAGCTGGCCGAGATCCTCGAGATCGACCCGCTCGAATTCCGCCACATCAACGCCGCCCAGGCAGGAGACCGCCGCCCCGACGGGCCCGAATACAAGCGCATCGGTTACAAAGAAACCGTTGAAGCCGCCATCGATCACCCCCATACTGCGATGCCGAACGAAGGCACAAATCGTGGCAGGGGCGTGGCCTCCGGCTTCTGGTTCAATGGCGCCGGCCCTTCAAGCGTGACCGCGGTCGTGAATGCCGACGGCACCGTAAACCTGCTCGAAGGCTCCGCCGATATCGGCGGCACGCGCGCCTCCGCCGCCATGATGTTGGCCGAGACGATCGGCCTCGCAGCCGAAGACATCAACCCCCAAGTCGTCGACACCGACTCGATCGGCTACACCGGCGGCACCGGCGGCAGCAGCGTTACCCACAAGATCGGCGTAACCACCCATCAACTCGGCCTGGAACTGCGCAGGAAGATGAGCGAGCAGCTTGCCGACTACTGGGAGATGGACATATCTGACATCACCTGGCAGAACAATCAGTTCAGTGGCAACGGCCACAGCCTAGGCTTTAAGGAAGCCGCCCAGGAACTGTCCAGTGGCTACGAGGCGCTGACGGCCAGCGTCACAATGAACACAGAGGGGGCCGGGCCCTGCTTTGGCACCCATATCGTCGACGTCAAGGTCGATCCGGAGACGGGGAAGGTCGAGATCTTGCGCTACACCGCTGTCCAGGACGTGGGCAAGGCGATCCATCCCAGCTATGTCGAAGGCCAGATCCAGGGCGGTGTCGTCCAGGGAATCGGCTGGGCCCTGAACGAAGAGTATATCTACGACGACGAGGGTCATCTGCTCAACGCCAGTCTGCTCGACTATCGCATGCCCACCGCGCTCGATCTGCCCATGATTGAGACCGTTCTGGTGGAAGTTGCCAATCCCGACCATCCCTTCGGCGTGCGCGGCGTCGGCGAAGTACCGATCGTTCCACCGGCTGCGGCCCTCGCCAACGCCATCTACGACGCCATCGGCGTACGGCCGTCCGAACTGCCAATGTCGCCGGCTCGGGTGCTGGAAGAGATCTGGGAGAAAAACGGCGCCTAGCGCCCAGTTCCTGTAAACTTGCGGCCAGGTACTGCACTGGCCGCCAAACTGTTCGCAAAGGCGGGTCGGTAGACCATGTGTTGACCGGCCCGCCTTTTGATTCGATACTGAGAACGAGAGTCACCTATGGAACAACTCGACGAAAGGAGATAACTGCCCTATGTCTTCCTCTCGTTCAGTTGCCGTAACCGGCGGCCTTGGCAATCTCGGCACAAAGCTGCTCTTGCACCTCGCCCGCACAAGCCCCTGCCAGCTGCTGATCGGGCTGGATGTGCGTGCGCCGTCGCCCGATCAGTTACAAACACTGCACGCCGCCGCCGCGCAGAATACGACCGGCTCAGCGCCTGCGGTCGAACTCCTCGAATGTGACCTCACCGATCCTAGCGACGCTTGTTGGCGCGATGCGCTGGACCAGGTGCAAGCGGTCGTCCACTTCGCCGCATGCAACCCCTATCCGGATGCCAGTTGGGACGAAGCCGCCGTCTCCATCGACATGACCCTCAATGTGGCCCTCGCCGCAGCCGGCAGCCCTACTGTCGAACGCTTCGTCTTCGCCACCTCCAATCACGTCATGGGCCGCTACAAGGACGATCCCCTCGCCGCCACCGTCGGCCCAGGCACCCTGACCCCGGAAAGTCCTCTGGGCGTGGGTACCGTTTGGGCAGAGACCGACCCGCCCCTCGACGCCACCGCCTATTCAACAACAAAGATGGTGGGCGAACGCATCTGCCAGGCGCTGGGCGCGCAGTCAGATGGCGCCACCACCTTCGTCAGCGTGCGCATCGGCTGGTGCCAGCCAGGCCCCAACCGGCCCGAAACACTCAACGCCACCGGCGACCCTGGCGTCCAAATCGGCGGAGCTGAATCCCACCCCGACCCCGAAGGCTACCGCCGCGCCGAACGCTGGTTCCGCCTCATGTGGCTCTCCAACCGCGACTTTGTGCACCTGTTCGAACGGGCCGTCAACGCCGACGCCGCCGCATGGCCCGCGCCGGCCATCGTGGTCAACGGCATGTCCGGCAACACCGGCATGGCCTGGAGCCTGGACGAGACCCGGCGCTATCTTGGTTACCAACCCCGCGATGATGTGAACCCCGGTGGCCGGTGATCAGCCGCTGCCCAGACACCTGCCTTACCGATCAAAGACCGGCCGCGAACAATGCCCCACAAAAAGGAGATTCCACATGAGCTACAAGCTCGCCTACAGTACCTTGCGCTGGCAGAATCCCGAGCTGGAGCCGGCCCTGAACAGGCTTGCCGAAGCGGGCTGGCAGGGCTGGGAGAGCAGACTGCCCCTCAACTGGATGGGAACGCCCGAACGCCTGCGCCGTGTCTGCGACGAAGCCGGCATGCCCCTCGTCGTCTTGACCGCCAACGGGACGCCCGATAGCCGTGATCGCGAAAACGTAGAGTCGAACCGCCGCCGCATGGAGTTCGCTGCCGAAATGGGCTGCGACTGCTTCATGTATATGAATGGCGGCAAGCCCGACGACCGCCCCGTGAGCGACGAGGATGTCAAAGCGGCCGCCGAAGGCGCGGACGAGTGGGCCGACTACGCCGCCCAGTTCGGCCTGGAGCTGACCTACCACATCCATACCAATCTGCTGGTCGATTCAATCGATCACTGGAAGCTGTACATGGAGAACCTGCACACGGCCAAGCTCTGCATCGACGTCTCGCACGCGCAGCTCTGGGGCTATGACCCCGTCGCCTCCCTGCGCGACTTCAGCGCACAGTTGAACTATGTCCATCTGCAGGACTGGGCCACCACCACCCGCCGCGCCGACGGCTTCTACGATCCGCAGTGGTGCCAGGTCGGGGAACACGGTAACGTGGATTTTCCGGCCATCCGCGGCGTCCTCGACGAAATTGGCTACGACCGCTGGGTGACCGCCTGCCCGGGCCAGCCCATCCCCGGCCGCGAAGATCCCATGAGCGAGGCCGAACGCAGCGATGGGATGGTCACTTACCTGCGGGGAATCGGCTACTAGTCGCCCAGGTCGATCTCCGGGTTGTCTCGGAAATACCTGGCCGTATCGATGACAAGGTTCTCCTGCAGCTGGATGGTCATGCCGCCGTCGATGACCAGCGTGTGGCCGGTGATGAACCTGGCCTCGTCGGAGCAGAGGAAGCGCACCCCGTTGGCGATGTCGTCGGGTACGCCCGTGTGACGCAGAGGATAATGCTGGTCGAAGAAGCGCAGCATTGAAGGGTTGCGTTCCCAGCGTTCGGCCTGGCGTTCGGTCACGATGTGGCCGGGGCAGATGCAGTTGACCCGTACGCCGGTCGGCCCGAAATCAAGCGCCATCTGGCGGCTCATCGCGATGATCGCCGCCTTCGTCATCTCGTAAGCCAGGCTTGACGGCGCCACCATCTGCCCGTGCACCGAAGAAATATTGACGATGCTGCCGCCGCCGCTGGCCTGAATGTGCGGCACCCCGTACTTCGCGCTCAGAAAGACCGCCTTCTGCGAAGCGTCCAGCGCGCGGTCAAAGGCAGTCTCAGTCAGGGTGATGGCCGTGCCGTCCGGCTCCAGCGCCCCCCAGGCGTTGTTTACCACGATGTGCAGCCCGCCCCAGAGGTCAACCGCGCGTTCAATCATCGGCCGCATCTGTTCCGATTTTGAAATGTCGACCTCATAGGCGGAAGCCGTGCCGCCGCTCTCCTCGATGCGGGCCACGTTTTCCGCCGCCGCCTCCGGCATGATGTCGGTGACCAGCACCTTCGCCCCATCCGCCGCCAGCCGCCGCGCAATGGCCCCGCCAATCCCGACTGCTCCCCCGGTGACGATGGCGACCTTATCTGTTAGTGTCATGTGAGGTTTCCCGAGCAAGTTGTGGAGTGTAGACCGGGGTCAGTATACTTGCCGGTCCAACGATAACCAAAATGGGTGCGCTTAGCCTCCAGTGCAGTATTGCGGAGGCTATTGTTTTGGTCTGATTATGAGAGATAAGTCAAACGTTATATGCTGAATTGGCATCATTTCTGCAAATCCTTGGGAACGGCTCTGCTGTAAGAAAATGGAAGCCAGGACCGGCGTCATTCACGATATCGTCTCGCGTCTCATAGCTTTCGATCCTTATCGGATCGTGCTATTCGGCTCTGTTGCTTCGGGAACGGAGGAGTTGGGAAGTGATATCGACTTACTGGTAATTCTGGATTCTGAGAAGATCTCACAGACCTATGAGGAGAGGATGCAGAGCAGGCTCATGGTGAGGAAGAGCCTCCTTGCGGTCAACAAGCATGTTCCCATAGACCTTATCGTCTATACCAGGGGTGAGTACGAGCTTCTAAAGAAGTATGGTTCCTCTTTTCTGCTCGAATTGGAAAGCTCGGGGAAGACGTTGTATGAGAAGGCAGACTGAGGCGTGGCTCGCTTCGGCTCGCGATGACTTGAGAGTTGTAGAAGAGATCCTCGTTATCGAGGATCTTACGCATATGGTTGCTTTCCACTGTCAGCAAGCGGTAGAGAAGTCTCTCAAAGCGGTTCTCGACGAGTACGATCAGATCGTGCCAAGAACCCACGATCTGATCACGCTCCGCACACTGGCGGAGAAGCATATCAGAGTGACGGTAGAACCAGATCTCCTAAATCAAATGAATGACCTGTATGTGGATTCAAGATACCCCTCCGATTTCGGGCTGCTCCCGGGCGGGAAACCCCCTCAGGAGCTGGCACAACAAATGTACGTTTCCGCTTGCAAGATTCATGAGAGCATAGGGAAGAGTTTTGATCAGCAAGCGGGAAACCAAAACAAAGAAGACTGAGAAAATGAAACGATTAGCAGTCCCCAAATTCCAAAGTTATGAGGAGGAAGCTGCTTTCTGGGATAACTTGGATACCGCTGATTTCATGGAAGACGATGGGGAATGGTTTCGTTTTCAAACGTCGCAAAATCAGCCAATTATAGATGCAACGGTGTTGGACTGTCGAGAAACGTTCGACAACCCCTCGCTCTGAATGTCAGGAATAGGATAACTGACCCTGTCTACCAATAGGAGAGCAAATAGCAATGGAATTACCACAAATCGATCTACCCGCGCTGCTTGGGCCAACAGAAACGTATATCATCGGTGCTCCTTTCGCAGCCATCTGGCTTCTGTCAGGCATCGTCAGCGCGATGGTCGCCACCAATAAAGGAAGAAGCGGTTGCAGCTGGTTTCTCCTCGGCTTCCTATTGGGTCCGCTGGGCCTCATCCTATCCTTCGCTGTCCCCAAAAACCAGCCGGTGCTTGAGCAGAGATTGGTCCAGCGCGGCGAAATGCAGTACTGCCCCTACTGCGCCGAACTGATCAAAGCGGAGGCGATCAAATGCCGGTACTGTGGTGAAAACTTTGGCGGCGATCAGTCGTCCCAGTCGCTATACATGCGCTGAACCGGTCTGAGAATGTCTTGCGTTAGGCTCTTTTCCTCATCCATCCCCAGAGAGATGTGTTCATTATCTGCTTCCAGATTCCGGGATTGCTGAATCAGCTTGTGGCGAGCCCCGCGGAAACGACCCAAACAAGCTACTCATCACCGGATTAAATGAGAACAAAACCCATGCGCCACGAAAAGTGGATCTGCCCCAAATGCGAAAACCTCGAATTCGAAACCGATATCTTCCAGGCCACCGGCGGCACACTCGCCAAGATCTTCGACGTCCAGAACAAGAAATTCACCACCGTCACCTGCACCCGCTGCCAGTACACTGAGATCTACAAATCAAGCACCTCCAACCTGGCCAACGTCTTTGACTTCTTCACCTCGTAAATCGCAGAATACGCCTTGAGTAACTGAATGCCCTATCGAGCCGTCATCTTCGACCTGTTCGGCACCCTTGCCTGCAGCTTCACCCGCCGGGCGTACGACAAGGTCAACGCGCAGATGCTTTCATTCGCCAAAGCCGAAAACACGCTCTCAGATCGTTGAATGCCCTGCCATAACGCGATGTGAACGCGTAATGACGGGCTCCCATTCTCTCCCTGCGCGGACGTTCCAGCCAGAATAAGCCACCGGATGGAGCCGCCGCGCCAGTCCCCAAACAAGGATTAAGAAATGCTACGCATCTCAATCTTCAAACACAACGCCGAAATCACCGACCAGTGGCTCCTCCAGAAAGTCGCCCTCGGCGCCGACGCCATCGACTTCGGACGCGACGCCGACATGCCCGGCGTCTCCGAGCAGGGCTACCCGGACCTCGACGCAGTGCGCACCCTCCGCAAGCGCGTGCGCTCCTTCGGCATCGACATCAACCGCGTCACCCTCCCCACACTTACACACACCTTCATCGATGAGCGCGTCGGCGCCGAGGACGAACTCGACAACGCCGCCAAAGCGCTTGAAGTCTACGGCAAGGCCCGCATCCCCATCGCCCGCCAACGCGTCGAAGGCGACGTCTTCCCGCAGATGATGGAGCAGTACCGCACCAGGCACCGCGGCGGCTACCTCGCCCGCGCCGAGACGCTCGTGCAGGGTCCTCACGACATCCCCTCCCGCGCCGAACTCGAGCACTGGTGGGACCGCTTCTGCGTCGCCTTCGAGCGCCTGACACCCATCGCCGAGGAATACGACATCAAGCTGGCCGTCCACCCCTCCGATACGCCCAATATCGACACACCCTTCGGCGGCATCGGCTTCCACCGCATCATTGACGCCTTCCCCAGCCCCAACGTCGGCTACGTCTACTGCATCGGCACCCGCTCCGAAGCCGGCGGCAGTTCACTCGTGATCGACGAGATCAACAACTACGGACGTAAGGGCAAACTCTTCATGCTCCACATGCGCAACGTACGCGGCAGCCTGGCCACCGCCGGCGGCTTCGAAGAGACCCTCCTCGACGACGGCGACCTCAACATGGCCCGCATCCTGCGCGAACTGCGCAACGTCGGCTTCAGCGGCTACATCAACCCCGATCACATTCCCGACCTGCCAGGTGACAACGAGACCCGCGACGTCGGCTGGGCCTACTCGATCGGCTACCTGAAGGCACTCTTCGCCGCCAACGTAGCATAAGTGCCGATGGCAGTAGAAGACAAAAGTAAATGGCCAGTGCCGGCAGGCCACCGGACTTTGCCAGACCTGTCCCCACCGTCTACATTGACCTTCCATGGCGGCCCCAAGTGACCCGAAACTGGACTTTCCGGTCAAAGCTAACGCCTTGGGCTATTCTCTTGGCGTTGGCCGTCGTCGCACTGTTTCTGCGCCTCTACCGCTTGCATGAACTCGCACCCGGCCTCAAGTTCGACGAAGGTTGGAACGGAATATACGCCCTCCAGGTCCTTCAGGGTGAACATGCACTGACTTTCGGCGACAAAGACGGGCTGGGTGTCTACCTTATAGCGCTGGCGACGAAACTACTGGGCCGCACGCCGCTTGCGCTGCGTCTGCCTACCGCCCTGGCCAGCGTCGCCGGCGTCTTTGCCCTCTTCTGGTTAGGGCGGTTACTGTTTGGGTGCGACGAACTCGGGCGGGAGACGCGCTGGCGCGGCCTCGTGATCGGTGGTCTGGCATCCTGTCTTCTTGCCGTATCGCTCGGTCCGACCATCCTGGGACGCACTTCCTACCGAGCCAGCTTTCTGCCGCTCTTTCTGGCACTATGCTTCGCCGCACTCTGGTGGGGCTGGACAAGACGGCGCTGGTGGGGAATCGTCCTGGCAGGCGTGTGCGCCGGGTTACTGCCTTACACCTACATTCCCTCGCGTTTTGTTCCCTTCCTTTTCCTATTTTTCGGATTGAGCTTCCTGCGCCCCTTTCGCTCTATGACCCGAAAGGGCAGGCAGACCCACGTGCTGTACGCCGCCACATTCGTCGGCGTCACCGGGCTGGTGGCTGCTCCCATTCTCTTCCACTACATTCGTCATCCCGAACTCTTTTTCAACAAGCATATCCAGTGGCTCTTTGCTTTCGGTGACATTCAAGACACCCCTGTAACGACTCTGATGACTGTCCTCGCTGCCAACGCCTGGCAGGTTCTGTCGCAGTTCAGTTTTCGCATCCTTGCCGGTTGCTGTTCCCCCTTTAGACATGCTGCAACGCTGAATGTATGGGAAGCGTCCTTCTTCTGGCTCGGTGTTGGCATCGCGGCCTGGCAGTGGAAACGCAGGCCCGCGCTTCGCCTGCTGCTTCTCTGGATGGGCGTGCTTACCCTGCCGGCAATTCTATCCGACGCAAAAAGCACTATGCGCATGGTCGGCGCCCTGCCTGCAATCTATCTGCTGGTGGCCGTCGGCGTCTGGGAGACATACCACTGGTCAGCGTCCCGCATGCTCGCGCGAGCGAAAACCTGGCCGGTTTTCTTCAGCACTGCATTCGGCGTCATCGTTCTTGTGCAGGGCACTATCACACATCGAGCCGTTTTCGAAAAGGCGATGGCCGGCAGCTACTACAAATACGATATGATCTGGCCGGCTTTCGCCCAGACGCTGAACACACGGCCTGCGCAAAGCGATACAGTCTATTTCATCGCACACAGACGGGACGCCTTTGACTATATATACTATGGAGAAACTCCGGCAATCAGGATCTTCTCTGCTGTGCCAGATCTCGACCAGGAGGTCGAAGAATTCCTTACGGGACTGAATACGGTTTCTACCGTAAAGGTTGTGAACTGGGTTGACTGGTCCCCCACAATTGAGTGGCGGGCAAACTTCAGAGCCGACTTTCTCTCCATTCTTCTCGACAAGCACGCAAGATATGTCGGGACCGAGAACTTCGAAGGAATCCATGTCGATACCTACGTGGACATCTCTCGCGATCGTCCTTGGGTTCTCCTCGACGATCTGCCGAACCCAGTCATCTACGATGGCGGAATCACGCTGGAAGGGCTCGCCCTGGGCTCGAGTAAGCTGAAATTACCGCAATGGCAACGTTTCGATGCAGGGCAAAATCGCATTCTGAAGGTTGGCATGCTGTGGAGGACCGTTCCAGAGTTGGCGGTTGACTTTGCAATATCCTTGCGCCTCTACAATCTGGAAGGCGAAAGAGTCTTTCAACGCGATCACGTCCTCAGAGAGGCGACTAAGTTTTCGAGAACGACAAGCCTGTGGAAACCCCAGCCGGCTGGTACCGTTTTCGAGCTTGAAATTCCGAATGATCTGGTCGCAGGCGAGTACGAGCTGCGGTTAGTGGTCTACGACCTGAAGACTCTGATACCGACCGTCGAAATTGATGTGTGGGAACCCGAAACAACCTTGGGAAGGGTGCAACTTCAATAGGCTGGTCGACGCTGCAGAAAACCGCAGCGTTACGTAGTCTCTACTCGCTGCTTTCAGCCCTGGCCCGCGCCACCCTCCCACTCGACCGCACAGGCCCCGTCACCCGGTGTACCTGTTTGGAGACACTTGCTACCGACCAGATTCTCGGTCTGATTCCCAAAGTTTTCTGCGCTGGCAAGAACAGTTCTGTCAAGTGGATTGAAGCCGGAGCCGGTAAATCAATGTCTGGGAAAACCGGAAGCGCGTTGCCGCCCCAACCTTTGTCGAATGATTGCAAAAGGTGTAAGGTTGAACCCACGGGAAGCGCCTCCATACCATTCAATCGTCAAGTGCAATCGACCCTTGGCGAGAAAACTTTCATCGCCTCCGCCAGTGCACTCTACCTTAGGATCGAACAATGACTCTCAAAGTCGGGATCGTCGGCGCCCGCGGCATCGGTGAAAGACACGCACGCGCCTATACGCAGGACCCCCTCGCCGAGCTGGTCGCCGTCTGCGACCTGGTCAAAGAACGCGCCGACGAGGCCGCACAGATGCACGGCGTACGCGGCTACACCAGCCTCGCCGAAATGCTGCGCCACGAAGAGCTGGACATTGTCGACGTCTCCACCGGCGGCTTCGAAAACGGCAGCTGGCACTTCGAACCGACCATGGAGGCCTTGGAGGCAGGCAAGCACGTCCTCGTGGAAAAACCGATCTCCAATCAGATCGACGAGGCCCGCCACATGGTCGCCAAGGCCGCCGAGTTGGACCTTTACCTCGGCTGCAACCTAAACCACTACTTTACGCCCCCGGCCGATAAAGCCCGCCAATACATGGAGAAGGGCCAGATAGGCGAGCCGGTCTACTGCCTGCTCAAAATGGGCTTCGATGGCGGCGAGCACACCTACACCAAGAACAGCGCCCCCAACGTCGCCGGCTTCCCCTACTTCCACGTGAAAGCTTTCCTGGCCCACCCCTTCTCCATCATGCGCCACTTCTGCGGCGACGTGACCCACGTCCAGGCCTTTTTCAGCCGGCCCACTTTCCGTGCCGAAGCCGATGACCCCATGCTCTCGGTCACCAGCATCCACCTTCAGTTTGCCAGCGGCGCCGCCGGCTACCTCCTCAGCCAGCGCGGCGACGCCACCTTCGGTCTGGGCGGCTGGTGGAGCGTCGAAGTCGCCGGCACGCGCGGCACATTCTGCATCGAAAACTGTATCGAAAAGATCACATACTGGCCCGCCCCCACTCCCGCAGGAGCTGCCCCGCCGCAGGTCACCCACAGCGGCATCAGCGACTTCGATCAGACCTTTCCCCGCCGTATTCACGCCTTTCTCGAAGACGTGAGCAACGAAGTACCCAAGAGCGAACTGCGGGCCTCGGGCCGGGACGCCCTGGCAACCCTTGAGTACACTTGGGCTGCCATCGAATCCTATGAAAACGGAGGCGTGCTCGTCCAGCCCCATCCCCTGCCCGACTGCGCTGATTCGTAACCAGCCGCCGCGAGGCTGCACGGCACCACAAGCCACCGATCAACAGCCGTCAGCCTTGAAAGGAAAGCAAGATCCATGAGCGAAGCCCAAAGAACCGACTACACCTCCCTGGTGCCCCAATTTCTTTTTCCTGATACCTTGCCCGAGCAGGAAGCCAGGTTGGAGACCAACTCACTGATGCAGCGCCTGCTCGCCTATCGCAAGCGCTACGAGGGCGACCCCCACCGGCCCATCTACCACTACGTCAACCCCGAAAACACGCTCAACGACCCCAACGGCCTCTGCTTCTGGCAGGACCGCTGGCATCTCTTCTACCAGGCCTATCCCCCCGAAGACCCGCGACAACACTGGGGCCACGCCGTCAGCGACGACCTCATCCACTGGCGCGACCTGCCCTACGCCATCTACCCCAACCCGGAGGAGTGCTGCTATTCGGGCGCAACGCTGGTCGAAGAGGACCGCGTCATCGCCATCTATCACGGCACCAAAGTGGGCAACATGGTCGCCGTCTCGCACGACCCGCTCCTGCTCAACTGGGAGAAGCTCACCGGCGCGCCCGTCATACCCATCGCCAGCGAAGACGGCTCGCCTCTCCCCTACAGAGTCTTCGATCCCTGTATCTGGAAGAAAGGCGACCACTACTACGCCCTCTCCGGCGGCACGCTGTCCCACAAGGCCTCCGGCAAACGCACGCGCGCCAACTTCCTCTTCCGCTCACCCAACCTGGTTGACTGGGACTATCTGCACCCATTCGTCGAAGACGACATCTTCACGCTCGCCGGCGACGACGGCGCCTGCCCCTACTTCTGGCCGATCGGCGACCGCCACATCCTCCTCTTCTTCAGCCACATGAGCGGCGGGCAGGCCCTGCTGGGTGACTACGACACCGAACGCGACAAATTTGTCGTCACCTCGCAGCACGACTTCAACTTCGGCGCCTTCGGTCCCGGCGGCGTGCACGCCCCGTCAGCAACGCCCGACGGCAAGGGCGGCGTCTACGTCATCTTCAACATGAACCCGGCCAAACCGACCGAAGGCTGGAACCAGATCATGACGCTCCCGCGGCGGTTGACCCTGCAAGGGACCGACAAGATCGGCCGCGACACCTTGCTGGTCGAACCGGCCGGGGATGTCGAGTCACTACGCAGTGAGCACCGCCAGATCACCGACATGGTCCTGCCTGCCAATCAGGAGATCGTCCTCGGGAGCATCAGGGGCAACGCAATCGAGCTGATGGCGGAGATCGAGACCAACGACGCGCCGATGGTCGAGCTGAACGTGCTGCGCTCCCCCGGCAAGGAAGAGTTCACCCGCATCGCCTTCTACCGCGAGCGCGGCTTCCGCGACTGGGAGCGCTATCAGGGCTGGCAGCGGGACAAACTGGCCGCCGCCACCGACAGCCTCATCTCCATCGACTCCTCATATTCCAGCCTCTCGCCCGACGTCCGTTCCCGCGCGCCTGAGACCGGACCCGTCTTCCTCGAAAGGGATGAGCCGCTGCGCCTCAGAGTCTTCGTCGACCGCAGCGTCGTCGAAGTATTCGTCAACGGCAAACAGTGCGTGGCCATGCGCGTCTATCCCGACCGCGAGGACAGCGTCGGCGTCTCGCTGCGCGCGCAGGGCCAGGAGGCTCGCGTCGTCTCGCTCGAAGCCTGGCAGATGGAAAACATCTATGCATAATCTGCGGCCGTCGCGTATCGATGGCCTCACCGTTCTTTGAGGGGCACACTCAATGCACATGCCAACCCTGTACACCAACATCCTTGGGACCAGCAACTACGTCATAAAGGACAAGACCGAGGGCCTGACCCATGCCGACAGCATGTTGCAGCTGCCCTTTCCCGGCAACTGCATGAACTGGATCCTCGGCCATCTCATGGTCTATCGCATGCAATGCCTCGGTGTGATCGACGGCGTCAGCGAACCCGACGAGGACGAGTTCGGCCTCTACGGCTTCGGCTCCGAACCGATGACCGACTCCGACAAAGCCATCCCGCTCGAAACGCTGCTGGCGCGTCTCGACGATCTCTCCGAGCAGATCGGCGCCGCGCTCGAAAAGATGCCCGAATCCCACCTGGATGAAATGCTCGACGAGGAGCACAGTGTCACCGTGGGCCAGCGGCTTCACTTCAATCTGGTCTACCACGAGGCCTACCACGTCGGCCAGCTTGAACCCCTGTACGAGTTGGCGCTCAAGAACCGTTCCTGACAGGTATCCGTCGCCGCTGACCTGGACTGCACAAGGAGCCGCGAAAGGAAAGCAACATCCATGAGCGCCGCAGAGAGAACCGACAACACCTCCCTTGTGCCCCAATACAGTTTCCCCGAGACCTTGGCCGAGCAGAAGGTCGCGCTGGAATCGAACCCCCTGTTGCAGCGGCTGCACGCCTACCGCAAGCGCTACGAGAGCGACCCCCACCGGCCCATCTACCACTACGTCAACCCGGAAAACACGCTCAACGACCCCAACGGCCTCTGCTTCTGGCAGGACCGCTGGCATCTCTTCTATCAGGCCTGCCCGCCCGAAGACCCGCGTCAACACTGGGGCCACGCCATCAGCGATGATCTCATCCACTGGCAGGACCTGCCCTACGCCATCTACCCCAATCCTGAGGAACGCTGCTATTCCGGCGCGGCGCTGGTCGAAGAGGATCGAGTTATCGCAATCTATCACGGCACCACGGTGGGAAACATGGTGGCCGTTTCGCACGATCCACTGCTGCTCAACTGGGAAAAGCTCACCGGCGCGCCGGTCATTCCCAAGACCAGCCCCGACGGCTCGCCTCTCCCCTACCGAGTCTTCGATCCCTGTATCTGGAAGAAAGGGGACCTCTACTACGCCCTTTCCGGCAGTACACTGCCCCACGCAGCCTCCGGCCGGCGCACGCGTGCCAACTTCCTCTTCCGCTCACCCAACCTGGTCGACTGGGAATATCTGCACCCGTTTGTGGAAGACGACATCTTCACCCGCATCGGCGACGACGGCGCCTGCCCCTATTTCTGGCCGATCGGCGACCGCCACATCCTTCTTTTCTACAGCCACATGAGCGGCGGGCAGGCTCTTTTGGGCGACTATGAAGCCGAACGCGACAAGTTTGTCGTCACCTCGCACCATGATTTCAACTTCGGCGCCTCCGAGCCGGGCGGCGTCCATGCCCCATCGGCAACGCCGGATGGCAAGGGCGGCGTCTACGTCATCTTCAACTTGAACCCGGCCAAACCGACCACAGGCTGGAACCAGATCATGACGCTGCCGCGGCGGTTGACCCTGCAAGGCACCGACAAGATCGGCCGCGACACCCTCCTGGTTGAACCGGCCGGGGACGTCGAATCCCTGCGCAGCGAGCACCGCCAGATCACCGACATGGTCCTGCCAGCCAATCAGGAGATCGTTCTGGGGAGTATCAGGGGCAACGCCATCGAACTGATAGTGGAGATCGAGACCAACGACGCACCGACGGTCGAGTTGAACGTGCTGCGCTCCCCCGGCAAAGAGGAGTTCACCCGCATCGCATTCTATCGCGAGCGCGGCTTCCGCGACTGGGAGCGCTTCGAAGGTGCGCGCCAGGCCAGGCTGACCGCCGCCACCACCAGCCGCAGCGCCACCGAGTCCTCCTCCTTCCCCGTCTACGATCCGCAAGGTCTGTCCGTCGCCGCCGCCGACGGCCTCATCACCATCGACTCCGCCTACGCCTCCCTCTCGTCCGACGTCCTTTCTCGTGCGCCCGAGACCGGCCCCGTCTTCCTCGAAAGGGATGAGCCGCTGCGTCTCAGGATCTTCGTCGATCGCAGCGTCGTCGAAGTCTTCGTCAACGGCAGACAGTGCATAGCCATGCGCGTCTACCCCGACCGTGAGGACAGCCTCGGTGTCTCGCTGCGCTCACAAGGACAGGACGCCCGCGTCGTTTCCCTCGAAGCTTGGCAGATGAAGAATATCTATGCATGATAAGTGGTCGGCGCCAATTGACCGGCGGCCACTGCGAAATACCCATCAGATCTTGTAATCAAAGGAGTTGCTTGTGCACAGCCCAACCCTGTATGTCAACATGCTCGGAACCGCCAATAACTACATCAAGCAGAAGACCGAGGGCCTGACCCACGCCGACAGCATGTTGCAGTTACCCATCCCCGCCAACTGCATGAACTGGATCCTCGGCCATATCATGGTCTATCGGGAGCAATACCTCGGCGTCATCGACGGCGTCACCAAGCCCGACGAGGACGAATTCGCCATTTACGGCTTCGGCTCCGAACCGCTGACCGACCCCGACAAAGCCATCCCGCTTGAAACCATCCTGGCGCGTCTCGATGATCTCTCCGAGCGGGTCGTCGCCGCGCTCGAAGAGATGCCGGAATCCCGTTTGGATGAAATCTTGGATGAGGAACGCGGCGTCACTGTCGATCAGCGGCTGCACTTCTACCTGGTCTTCCACGAAGCCTTCCACGTGGGCCAGCTTGAGCCGCTCTACGAACTGGCGATCGCAAACGGCAAGAATTAGCGATCAGTTGGCAGTGATCGTTGAAGTCCTGCCAGCCGCCGACCGCTGAAAACGGGAGATAAGAACAATGCAGCTATCCGACATCAAAACCGTCGGCGTCGTCGGCGGCGGCACCATGGGCTTCGGCATCGCCATCAACTTCGCGCTCTGGGGCTACCCCACTATCATCAGCGACCTTTCCGACGAAGTACTGGCCGGGACCAGGGCCAACATCGCCCACGCCCTCCAGCTCTTCGTCGAAGGCGAACTGATCACGCAGCCTCGCGCCCAGGAAACGCTCGCCCGCATCACCACCACCACCGATCTGGCGCAACTGGCTGCACAGAGCGACTTCATCACCGAGGTGATTGTCGAACGGCTCCCCGACAAACAGGCCCTGTTCCAGCAGCTCGACCAGCTCTGCCCGCCCCACACCATCATCGCCAGCAATACCTCGCGCCTCGTGCTCAGCGACATCGGTGTACACGCCCGCCGCCAGGACAAGTTGGTTCTCACTCACTACTTCGCGCCGCCGCACATCGTCCCCGGCGTCGAGGTCGCCAAAGGGCCGGGCGCGACCGACGAAACCTTCGAACTCACCTGCGAACTGTTGAGCGGCGCCCGTAAAATCCCCATCCGTGTGCTCGGGGAGAAGTCAGGATATCTTGTCAACCGGATTCAGCACGCGATGGCGAGGGAGGCCAGCCAGCTGTGGGCCGAAGGCATGGCCAGCGCAGAGGATATCGAGCTGGGAATCGTCTCCACCTTCGGCTTCCGCATGCCCCACGAAGGCCCGTTCCTGCACTACGACCTCGCCGGCATCTGGAAATGGCCCGAAGACGCGCGCAATCCCCACGCCATCGAAAACGAAAAACTCCGCGAGCAGATGCTGAAAGCCCAGCCCTGGTTCCTGGACCCGGCCAACTTCGAAGAGGCCGTCGAAAAACGTGACCGCGAATACATCCGCCGCCTGAAGGAACTCTATTGGAAAGATACTGACCACTAACCACCGACCACCGCTTCAAATCTCTCGCGCCACCGCGGCCACCGCAGCCACCGTCTCGTCCACCACATCCGCCGTATGCGCCGTCGACAGGAACCACGCGCCCCGTTCCAGCGCCCGCACGCCCCCGTAGTGCAGCGCCTCCGTGAAGCGCACGTAGCGCGCCTTATCCGCCTGCAGTGAGCTGCGATAGTCGGTGACCTCACCCTCCACGCCAAATCCAACGTGGAAGATCTGGGGGAATCCCTCCACCCGGACCTGGATGTCCGCCGCGTCCAACGCCTCCCCGATACCCTCCATCAGCCGCCTTCCCTGCCTGTCAAGCGCCGCAAACGTCTCCGGCTTTTCCAGTTCCTGCAGCGTCGCCACCAGCGCCGCCATGCACGCCGGATGCCCGTTGAATGTGCCCCCGTGCATCACACCCCCGCTCGCGAACAGCTCCATCAGCTCCGCACGCCCGGCAAAGCACGAAACCGGAAAGCCGCTCGCAATCGCCTTGCCGAAAGTCGCCAGGTCCGGCGTCACCCCGAAATGGGCCTGCGCACCCCCCGGCGCCACCCGAAAACCTGTGATCACCTCGTCAAAAATCAGCACCGTGCCCGTGTCCGTGCACGCCTTACGCACGCCTTCCAGGTAACCCTCACCCGGAAATACCGTGCTCGTATTGCACATCGCCGGCTCCATGATTACACCCGCCACATCCTCCCGCTCGAGCCGCCTCTCCAGCACCTCCAGGTTGTTCCACGGCAGCACCTCCGTATGCAACCCGGCCTGCAGGTCCTGCCCCGCGCTCGCGGGAATGGCGTTCGGCGCCTCCTCGGGGCCGTACTCCTCCGGCGTTGGCGCAATACTCCACAATATATTGTCCATCCAACCGTGATAGTGCCCCTCGAACTTGATGATCACCGAGCGCTGCGTCGCCGCCCGCGCCAGCCGGATCACCGCCTGCACCACCTCACTCCCCGCACAGCTGAAGCGCACCCGCTCCGCGCACGGCACCATCTCGCACACCAGCCTCGCCGCCTCCTGCTCGATCCGGCTCTGCCCGGCGTAGAGAATGCCCGAACCGAGCTGCGCCTGCACCGCCTCCAACACCGGCGCTGGGTTGTGCCCCAGGATCATCGGGCCCATGCCCAGATAGTAATCGATCAGCCGGTTGCCGTCCGCGTCGTACAGGTAAGCCCCCTCGCCCCGCTCGAAAACCAGCGGCGTCGGCGCAATCCCCAGCCTGTAGTTGCTGTTCACCCCGCCGGGCAGATGCTGCGACGCCTCGGCGATCAACTGTCTCGATCCATCAAAGGTCGTCATCAGGCCCCTTCCTTGTCTCGTCGTAACGATTCCGCCAAAGTCAATTCGCCCCTCCTTACCCTCATCCGCAACCAATCGCCATACTCACTGACCATTGCAGTTCCGCATTATCCCCGTTTCAGTCTGCCTGCACAACTGCGCGAGTGACCGCAAAATTGCTTTTTTGCCTGTTGGCGGGTACCCTTTCCCTTACCTCAATCTTCATCGACCTCCCGCCCACACGACAGTGGAGACTCGCTCATGTCAACCAACAGTCAGTGCTCAGGCAGCCAACCCGCAGAACAGTTCACCTGGGCTGGAATGTACGCCCGCAGTGCGGCTGAGCCGAAAGGCCTGGGCCAGGGAAAACGCGGCCGTTACGATTTTGCCGTCGCCTATCCCGACCCCGGCTCCCTGCCTCTGGAAGGGCTCCTCGATGGCCTGAAACAGGCGATGGACGATGAAGGCGGCGACCTCTCACTCTATGCCAACCCCCAGGGCTACACACCCCTGCGCGAGTTCGTGGCCGCCAAGCTGCAGCGCGACAGAGCCATCAACGTGACCGCCGACGACATCATCCTCGCCGACGGCTCCAGCCAGCCCATCCACATGGTTGCCGAGACACTCCTCGATCCCGGCGATGTCGTCCTCACCGAGGACTTCGTCTACGCCGGCACCCTCAATACCCTGCGCCGCTTTCGCGCCGACCTGCGCGGCGTCGCCACCGACGAAGAGGGCATGATCCCCGCCGCCATCGAAGAGGCCATCACCACCGCCAGCGCCGAGGGCAAAAAGCCCAAGTTCATCTACACCGTGCCCACCTTCCAGAACCCGCAGGGCTGGACCATGACCCTCCCCCGCCGCAAAGCCCTGGTCGCCCTCTCCCAGCAGTACGACGTGCCCATCCTCGAAGATGACTGCTACGTCGACCTGCGCTACGATGGCAACGACGTTACCTCGCTCCACTCTCTCGACGAGACCGGCCGCGTGCTCTACGTCGCCTCCTTTTCCAAAATCATCGCACCGGGTATGCGGCTCGGCTATCTGACCGGCCCGCGGCAGTTCCTCGAACACGCGATCGGCGCCAAGAGCGGCGGCTCCGTAAACACCTTCGCCTCATGGGCCGTCCATCGCTTCTCCACCACCCATCTCTACAGCCACATCGAGGAAATCAACGACATCCAGAAAGACCGCCGCGACGCCATTCTCGACGCGCTTGACGAGAATTTCAGCGGCAGCGGCGCCACTTGGAGCCGTCCGCAGGGCGGGCTCTTCATCTGGCTGCAGCTCCCCGAACACGCCGACCTCGCCGCCGTCCGCGACGACATTCTCGAAGAGTACGACGTCGGCTATCTCCCGGGCCCAAACTTTGCGCCCGACGGCGTCTCCGGAAAGAACTGCGCACGCCTCTGCTTCGGCTACAACCGGCCTGATGAGATCAAGGAAGGGATCCGTCGCCTCGCTACCGCCTTTCGCGCCAAAGGACTGATTCCTTAGCAGCCTGAGAGGATGCTGGCCGCTGGCGATCTGCCGCTCGGCACTGGAGGGTCGTATGAACAGTTGGGAACCATCACCGGAGCAGTGGGCCGGCTGGGAGACAAAAGGTTACTTCGTCATCCGCAACGCCATCCCCAGAGACAGCGCCATCGAAATGCGCGGCGTCATCAAGGATCTCCTTCTACAGCCGGAACCGGAAGTAAAGGCCGACGACGATCCCATGGACCCGATGGGCGACACGCCCGGGGCGCGCGCTGCCCGCTTCCGCAAACTTAGTGGCTTTGGCCCCCGCCACCCCTTGATCTGGCATCATTTCTACGGCAGCCAGGCGATGACCTCTGTCGCGCGCTACTTCCTGGGCGACAGCTTCTTTCTCAAGTTCAACAGCTGTTTCGTCAAGCCGGCCCGCACCGGCAGTGCCACACCCTGGCATCAGGACAACGGCCTCTGGCGTGACGGCGAAACCGAACCCTTCAACTTCTGGATGGCCCTGGACCCGGCTACGACCCAAAACGGCTGCCTGCAGTTCATTCCCGGCAGCCACAAACTGGGAATCTTCCCCCACCTCCTCTATGACGACAGCATCCACAGCGAACTGCCCCGGGAAGAGGTGCGGCAGTTGATCGCCGATCGCGGCGTAGAACACTGTGAGCTCGATTCGGGCGACGTCGTCTGCTGGCACAGCTCCATCTGCCACTACAGCCCGCCCAACCCCAGCCCCCGCGGCCGCATCGCCATCGCCGGCGTCTACTCCACGCCGCAGATTACCCGCCGTCGCAATTACCCCAGGCCATTCTATTGGGTGCTTCGCAACGGCGAGCTGCCCAACGCCTTCCCGCCGGAGCAGGTCGATATCTCCGAAATTTCAGAGCCGGAACCCTTCCCCGCGGCGGAAGTGACGCCTGCCTCCCTTGGCTGACCTCTGCGGCCGCCAGACAGGCCCCGCAAGTCCCATATTCACCCGCAAATGACAGCCCATCCTGCACACGACGAGCTCGTCCGCACAGTGCGCTCCTGGTACATCTGCGACTTTCCAGCTCTGGGCAAGGTCGTGGCGCGCCGCCGCTTCGGCTACTTCAGCCGCATCCAACAGACCGACTACTGTGACATCCACATTCTGGAACCCTTCGACCCGGCAGAGGCGTCCGCGTTCATCGCCGATGTGCGCGCTTTCTATGGCCGGCGCCGCGTGCTCATCTTCACCCACGGCCAGGCCGTCGACACGCGGCTGTCCCACGCGCTGAAACTGGCCGGCTGCGCCCGCGGCGCCGGCATCCTCTACCTCGCCCATGTCAAAACGGGCCTGTCGCCCAAGGCTGAGTCAGGCCCTGGACGCATCGAGCCGGTTACGCCCGACACTATCCGCGACTATTCAGTTACAAAGCTGAAGGGGTTTGCCGGCAGCGAAGAGGAGCCGGATCCGGCTGCCGTAGAGGCTGATATGGCAGTCCGCCGTGCAGAGCTGGATGCCGGTGGGGCCTTCCTCATCGCTCGTTTGGGCGGCGAAGCCGCCGCCATCATCGGCTTTTACGAAGGTCCGGACCGCTACATCTTCAACCTGGCCACGCGCGCGCCCTTCCGCCATCAGGGCATCGCACGCCAACTTCTGTCCCGCGTGCTCGCAGACACCTACGCACTGAACAAACGATCGCTTCTGATCAACACAGACCCGGCCGATACGCCGGTGCAGTTCTACCGCCGTATCGGCTTCGTCGATGAAATCTACTGGATGCGAAAGTGGCTCTGGGAGGGCTCTTCTTCTCGATAACGGCCGGCCGCCTGCCGTCATCTGTATCACTGGGGAAGGGGCAACTCCGTGTATTCCAGGTTGCCCAGGTCGGTCATTTCGCCGTCCGTTATCTCAAAGAGGACGGGGTTGAGGGTACCCTCCTGGTACAACAGGAAGGAGCTCATCACGATGTCCAGAATGAGGCCGTACCGCCCCGACGCAAGCCCCTCGAACACGAAACGGCCGCTGGCATCCGTATAAGCAACCGGCGCCGCCGACGGGTCGTACGCGACCACCCGCTCCGTGCCCTCGTCATCGCTCAACGTCCCGCCGAGCGCCAGCTTGACGTCCGCCACCGGCTGCAGGCCTTCCTCCGTCCGCAAAAGGAGCACCCCGGTCAGTACCCCGCTGCCAGCCGCGGCTCCGGCCGAGGTACCTGTCGAACTCTCTGACGATAGGCTGTCTGTACGTCCGCCTTCCGCCGCGTTGACCCGTTCAAGTGGTACGTATGGCGAACTCTGCGCCCTGCCGGGAGCCCCGTCGCCCCCCATGCATCCCAAAAGAACCAGGACCGTAACCAGTATAACCGCCTGACGTTTCATAAGCCGTTCCCACTACCAGCGCTGAAACGCGTTCCCGCACCCTCTTCCGCTACTGATTGATCGCCTCGTAGACCTGGAACTGGTCGTCCGTGGCGCCGGTCTTCAGCTGGTTTACCACCCCGACAATCTTGGCGCCGGCAGCCGTAGCCCTGCAGGTGGCGCTGCCCACATAGCCGTCCTGGATCTTGTTCGCCTGCAGGTCAGTCAAAGTCTCATTCGGCTGCAGTGTCCCCGTGACCGTGTAGGTCGTGTCCGTGAAACTGCACTCTATCGCGGTCTCAGCCGGCCCTACGTTCATCACATTGATGCTCGTGAAAAAGCCGGCGTTGCGGTCGTTAATTGCCGGCATCCGCACAGCGCTCGTGGCATCGTCCGGATCGAAACTCCCGTAGGCCGCGAACTGCGTTAGCGGAGAGCTCCCGGAGCGCTGGCTGATAACCGCCGCCAAGGGCTGACTCGCACTGTTCGCAGTAACATAACCGGAGCCGATGAACCTCTCACCGCCCGCACACGTGGAGCTGGCGCCGCTCTCAAACGCGCCCTTCGCAAAGGTGACCGTCTGCCCGGCAGCGATCGTCTGCGTCTCCGCGCACGCACTGCCCGCCGCCGACGGCTGGTACGATACCGTCACGCTCGTATCCGAGTCGCCCGTATTCTGTATCTGAATATCGGTGTTGAAGCCGTTATTGTTGGCGTTCACCAACGGCATCGCCGGATTGACAGCCCCGCTGGCAAAGCCGTTGTAGGCCGCCATCGAGGCCGAATCCTCCAGAAACGCCACAACCACCACCGGCTCGTCGCTCGTCACCTTGGCCGAGAAAAGATTGCTCGTGTGCGGCTCCTGCTTCTGATAGAAATTATGCGACGCATAGGCCGCCAGCGTGAAGTTCGTCGTGATGCCGTCACTGTAGTTCACCGTTATATTCGTGGAAGACGGGTTGGGATTCTGCAGAGCAAACCAGCTGTTGAAGCCATTGCTGTTCACCATCAGCAGAGGCAGGTAAACTGTCGTGCTGCCCTGACTTTCGCCTACGTACGTTCCTCCCGCAGACAGCGCGCTGTTCATCATGTTGCTCAGCGCCGCCACCGGCTGGTCCGATGAGATCACAACCGATCCGCTGAATCCCTCATTCACCGGCAGTGTGAAATAGATCTTTGATCGGTCTCGCTCGATGATATCGGTGAGCGTCTTCTCCAGGCTGCCGTCCTGCCGGTAAAAGGCCAGGATGATATTGGCAGTCGTTTCACTCATGTTGTAAGTCTGAATCGTAGACTTATAGCCGGGAAACTGCCCCTGGGCAAAAGTGCTTGAGTAGCCTATGACGAAGGCCAATACCAGTGCCAGTGCAACTGTGACAATGGCAAAGCGCTGTTTCCGTTTCATATCTCTGCAGGGCTCCTTCCACAAAACGTTACGCACCGCGCCGCAAAATCAGGGGACTGATCTTTCATTATAGTATTTCAGTGTATTGTAACAAAGTCATGCCGTCAACAAGGGTGCATCCCAATATTGGGGCGAACTCTCTTATGCCTCTGGGGGCACGCAAGCCATGCTCAGTTCCCATTCCGGTGTCCGCCAGAATAAGCGCCGTCTCTGACAACTAACTACTGACTACTATCTGCTGCAGTTCTGGGCGGTCGGGCCTAATCGGCCCTCCCTTGTGCGGGGGCTCCGCCCCCGCAACGCCCCCTCTCCTACAACATGCCTCGCCGACCTGGTGTCGATATTCGTAACAGGTGCCCAGTCGAAGGTGTCTGGCCAGGCCACGTCCCGCCAGACCCCGCGCGCACGCGACCGTGTATCGACCGCGCTGCCTCGCCCGCAGAACGAACTCTCTCATCTGGATTCTGTTGCCTGACAATAGGGCTGCCAGCCCCTCGGGCCAGCGTCAAAGGAGGATTGAACTTGCCTGACCGGCGTCAGCTCCTGATGCCGCAGTTCTGGCGTCGTATGAAACGCCCAAAGAAGCGTGTCGGCCTCGCAGACCGCGACCGCTACCGCTTCGCCCGCGGATCTTTATCGCTGCGTCCCGGGTCGCGCCGGCCCGCACGCCCTCGCAGCAGACTGCCGAAAAACATCTGGCCCAGCGAATTGCCGTAATCCTCGCGTGAGGTCGGCTCCGTCAGACGGTCCCAATCGCGCAGCTTCGCGTCTCTCTCCCACTTGGCTCGGCCCTCCACCAGTCCATCCAGCGCCTCCTCCAGCGGCTTGGCGTCCTCCGCGGACAGATGCCCGCGCCAGGTGTCCAACAAAACCGCAAGATGGTCCATGCGCTGCAAAATCGTGTCGCGATTGGCGAACAGCGACGCCGCCAGTTCCCCCGCGCTGGCGTCCAATGATGTACTCAGAGCGAAACGCCGCCCGGCCAGCTTCTGGCTCTCATTCCAACCGGGAGCCTCAAACGCACCCTGAAATAGAGCAGCCGCCAGGATTTCCGGCAACTGGTCCACCGCCGCCGCAATCCCGTCATGTTCCAGCGGATCGATGTAGAGCGGCTTCGCGCCCAACCTCGCCAGCAGATTGCTCACCAGCTCCAGCGCGCTCGACTCCGTATGCGTGGCCGCGCCAATGCAGAAGGTGCAATCCTTGAACAGATCGCTGCGCGGCTCCGGCTGGCTGCTGATGTCAACATAGACCGGCCGGCCCGCCACAAAGTGAATGCCGTCCGGCAGATTGTCCGACGCGATCTGAAGGGCCGGCTGCATCACCGCCCCGATTCCCAGGATCACCGCGCCCTCAGCCACGTCCTCACGGATCTGCTGCAAAAACTCCGGCAGTTCCGACAGCGGCTCGGTCGCGATGACCAGGCTGGCGCCGTCGCAAGCCGAATGCAGATTCCACGTCGTCGAGTCGATCGCGCCCAGCTGCTTCGCTTCATTCATCTGCGAAGGCTCGCGGTCGTGCCCGACCACCTGGTAGCTGCCCGCATTTTCGCGTAACGAAAGACCGATGCTCGTCCCAATCAAGTCCAGCCCTACTATCGTGATTCGTGCTTTCGTCTCTGCCATGAGTTGTTGTCCTGAATGCTATAAAATCGCGTCCCGTCGCACGCCGCCGTCTCGTCCCCAACCGCCACGGCGAATTCAGCCTCTGGCCGTCCGGTCTCGCACCCCGTCTCACCCCGCGGGCCGCGTCAGTTCTGGCTGTCAGCCCATTGCAGCGCCCTCAGCAGCCGCTTACGCTCTCTTGCCGCTCGCTGCCGCTCCGGACCACCGCCTGGAGAGGCCAACACAGTCTCCGCCTGCCCCGTCCTGTCCTGATGATGGGCGATCAGCCAGCAGGTGAGCGGGCTGCATCCATCCGCCTCAGCCCATCGCGCACCAATCCGCGCATGCGTCAAATGGACGTGCAGAAGATAGCGCCAGCCGCCCTTCACATCCTCCTTACCCAGGCGGCCGGCCAGACCCGGCGCAAACGCATCCACAAGCACCAGCGCCGTCCGCACCCACGCATTGAACCTCAATCCCGCCTCTGCCGCCGCCAGCTTGCCCACGTCGTGGAGCAGCGCCGCCGCCGCCAGGTCCGCATCATCCCAGCCCGCGCCCTGCAAACTGCTCAGAACATTCAAACTGTGGCGCTGGGCATCCACCGGCATCTGCCGAAAGCGGGCCAGCCCCGCCGGCGGAAGCAACTGGGCAGCCCGTTGCAACTCCTCAGCCGAAACCGAAGCCGTGACGCCGCGCACAAACTGCCGTATGCGCCGCCAAATCCTGCCGCCGCTTCCCCGCATCCGTCCTTCCACGCCCGCTCCAGCCGCCCCATCATACTCAATCACCGCCGCCCACCCAAATGGACAACAATCACCGCGCCCCCCTTCTGGCCAATGCCAGATCGCGACCAGCGTTGAAGAAACGGCCAAAACTTCCGGCACAAACTGACCACTGACCACCGATGTTCGAGGATTCAGCCCCCGAAAGTACGCAGTAGCCACACTGAGATCTGGTTGGCTGGCCCCCAGATGATATTGCCAGCGAGGAAGATCGTGGCCAGAAGGATTAGAAAACCGTAGCGATTCAGAAACAGACGAAGTTCAATGTTGTCTCCGGGCAAGATGCCAAACAGGATGTGGGAGCCGTCCAACGGCGGAATCGGTATCAAATTGAAAACAAACAGCAGCGTATTGATCTGGATGAAGGAGATGAGAATGCGCTCCAGCAGGGGGATGTCGACGAACGGAAAAAGAAAAGCGCCCACCGCAGCCAGCACTAGATTGCTGACAGGGCCCGCCGCCGCCACCAAAATCGTCCCCACCCTCACGTCCACATCGATGTTGTTGGGATTCCACTGCACTGGCTTAGCCCATCCAAATCCGGCAAACAGGAGCAAAAATGCGCCGAAGGGATCGATATGAGCAATGGGGTTAAAGGTATAGCGCCCCTGCATACGCGGCGTAGGGTCGCCCAACTGGACGGCCATCGCCGCATGGGCCATTTCGTGGACAGGGAGAGCAACAATAAGTATTAGTGCGACAGCAATAAGCCATGATGGATTACTCAGTCGCCCTAGCGAACCACCCCCCGACAGAAGCGCATACAGGACCAGAATCCCTACCACCCCAATCGCGATCTGCTGCCCGCGCGAGAGAGCGTTCCAACCCCGGCCGCCAGAATTTCGATACATATTACAGCTCCGGATAATCGCGCAGCGGCTCGGGCGTGAACGCCCCCGCGCCGGACTGAACGTTGATCGGCTGCTGGCCGTGCACCCACCAGCTATAACCCCAGAACACGATTACAAATGCAATCAACCCCACCGCCAGCCAGTTGCCCACACGCCCGTAGGCGCGCCGCATCACCTGCGTCCCCAGCGCCACAAACATCGTGAACGCCGGCCCAATCCAGATAATACCCTGGAACCGGGCTGCCCTCTCACCGATTTCGGCCGCCGGCTTCACCATCGCCGGCGCAAACAGACTGATGGCGTAGAGCAGCAGAACCGGCAGGATCAGCCAGGTCGCCAGCATGCCCACATTGGCAATCCGCCCGCCAAACTCCGTATACCCAACCAGAAGCCCGGTCAAACCGAGGAAGAAGATCGGGATCAGCCACAGATACGAAATCGGTTCCAGCAGGCCCTGTGCATTGTCGAGAAGCAGTGTGCGCGCCATCTCCGGTAAAGGCGTGGCCGGCAGGCCGGCTACTGCGATCTGCAGCGCGCCCCCACTCTGATATTCTGCCCCACCGATCACCCCGGCCAGCATGCTCCGCCCCCACGCCGTCAACGGCAGGATCGGCAGCGCAAAACCGGCCAGCGTCAGTCCGTATCCCTTCCAGCGCTTCCGGTTAAGCGGATTTGCCAGCAAAAACCACACCAGGTGCACCGGCAGAATCAGCGCCGTCAACACCTGCGTATAGATGGCTATCGACGTAATCGCAAGGTAGGTCAGCCACCGCCAGGGACCGCTGTACCACATCGCCTGCAGCCAGCTCCAGCTCGAGAACAGCGCCAGCATCACAACCAGCCCGTACGCCCCGCCCTCCTGGCTGTACCACAACTGTAACGGGTTAAACGCCAGAAAAAGCGTCGACAGCAGCGGCAGGTTCCTCAACAGCGTGCTGCCAACCGCCGGCACCATCCGCCGCGCCACCTGCCACATCAGCGCGATCGTGATGGCGCTGGCCAGCACGGAAAAATAGCGCAGCGCAAAGAGGTCGGTGCCGAAGAACTGGATCCACGGCCGGATCAGAAGATAGTACATCATCCCGCCCTGCCCCGGCGCGACCAGCGTTCCCACCGTTTCCTCCACCGGCCCGGCCGCCAGCTCGATCGTCTCCTGTTCCACTTGGCCGAGTTTCCGCGCGATCAGCCCGATCATCCGCCAGCCGAACGCAATCAGGATCACCAGCGCCATCCAGCGCTGTTGCGCCTTCGGCGCCCCCCGCGGACGGTCGCGCGCCGTGTACCGCGGCTCCGGCGTCTGCACAAGTTGAAATCGGACCGGCGATTCAGAGGACAGATTCATAGCAGGGATCAGGTTTCTGGTGGAGCGGCGGTCAACAGGGCTAATACAATTTATGATACCCTCTCCGCCAGAGAAGACCAATCATCCCGGAATCGGATGCACATCCCAAAACCGGAGGCAAACTCTCGTATACCTTTGGCGGCAGACCAACCACAGCCACGCCGCGATCATCTCCAAGTCAGAGAAAGCGCCGCCTCTGACTACTGACTACTAACTACTGACCACTGCAGTTCTGGGCGGTCGGGCCTATTCGGCCC
>WTGY01000002.1:8801-12552 GCA_011523365.1 Caldilineaceae bacterium | reverse complement strand
CTGCTGGCGCGTGAACCCGCGCCAGCAGTGTGGGCGTGAGGGGGCCGGCGTCGATGAGGCGGAGCAGGGCGTCTAGGGTCTGCTCGCCCTCATGGTGGACGACCATATCGACCTGGGGGAATTGGAGGTAGTAGGCGGGGTCTTTGGTCGGGTCGGGGCCGCCGAGGATGGTGAGTGTGCCGGCGGCTTTGGCGTCCTCGGCAAGGGTGAGGGCCATATCGCGCAGGGGGAGGACGGCGGAGATGCCGACGAGGTCGGGTTTTTCGGCGGCGAGTCGTGCGGTGAAGGCGCTAGCGTCTTCTTCGAAGGTGCCGTCGAAGACGGCGACTTGGTGGCCCTGGGCGCGCACATAGCCGGCGAGGTAGAGAAGGCCGAGCGGGAAGTAGGGGCTCTGGAGGGCCTGCTCTTCGGGATTGAGGCTGAGGAAGAGTGGGTGGACGAGAAGGATTTTTGCCATTGGTCTGGATTTCTGTCTACAGCGGGCAGTTTTTGCGTGCGGCCGTCCGCTTAGAACCGAGGGTGATTATACACTGCGCGGCGTGGACTGTCTAAGGAAATGTTTGCAGGACCGATACATCAAGATTCGGACGCTTATGCAGCCTTTGAAGGGCGCCCACAAAGGGGGCACCTACAGGGTTCCGGCAGCGAAGCGAGGCTTTAGCCATATGCCATACAGCTGCCTTCCTCCGTTGTCGGATTTTCTTCTGGCAAGAGTCGTTGCTTGCCAGGGCCAGGGCCATTTCGACTGAATGCGGTCACTATTATAGCACACTAACGGCGCCCGCGGGGGACGAAATTTATGATTGGGCAGGGCAATCGCAACTTGGTTGTGTAGCGGCTTGAGAAGATGTTCCTGATTCCAGCCGGCCCGTTTGCATTTGGCGGCGATGCCGACGCTGGCGGATTTCTCATCTGTGAGGTGGACGAGAGTTTGTGAGCGTTTACGAGAGTTTACGAGAGTTTGGGTGATGTCTGAACTACAATTCATGAGACTTACGCGATTGGCTGTGATCAGGGAATCGCTGGTGCGCGTGGGCGCGTACGAGGTCAATCGAGAGATGTACAAGAGTTGTATTTCCGGTGATTTGTTGGAACGCAGTGGGCGTCAAATGTCGGGTCAAGTCGGGTAAAGTCGGGTAAAGTAGGCATAAGTCGGGTAAAGTAGGGCGAATTTTTTTTCTCCTGGTCCTTGTTTTCGTTACGCTTTTGCATCAGTTTTTCCGTTTCGAGAGTCGATTCCCGGTTCTGGCAGGTTCTCTACGATGCTCATCCACTGCTCTAACAGACGACAGACTCATGCCGGTTTGCTGGGGGTGGGGAGTAGTGCGTCGGGTCCGGACGGTTAAGGTCGGGTTAAGTCGGGTCTATGTCGGGTTGGGACGGTTTATGTCGGGTCAGAAAGGGCTGATTTCCTATTCTTGAGCTCCATCGCGTGGCTTCGAGCACAGTTTTTGACTGTCCAGGTTGGGTGACGGGCAGCTTACAGTCTTGGAAGAGTCCTCCCCTGCCTTCGGATTCGCTGCCAGCGATAGTCATGGAGTGGTGATGACGGTACGGTTTGAGTAATTCCAGTTGATATTTCGGCACCAGGCTATTATAACACTGTTCTTGATACAGTAGGCCTGAGGAACCGCGGGTCAGTGGTCAGGAGTCGTTGGCATTTGTCTGACCTGGAGCTTGTGGTCCCATCATGTTGTCCTTCCACGAGAGTCACAAAGTTTCACAAAGCGCCCTGGAGGGTGAGGCAACCACGAGGGCGCCCCTTGTGGGCGCCCTTACGGGTTGTGGTGAGCGGGGAGGATGGTCGGCCGGGTCCTTTCTTTAGATGTAGAGCATTTTAGAGTAGAATGACACAGAAGAACATTAGTGCAAAGCGATATACGAATCGAGAAGTTTTTTCTTGCTGCAAGTTGAGCCAGGAGGCCGAGGCTGGCCCGACATACGGACACTCCCGCTTCGCATTGTCGCTTCACCAAGAGAGACTGCCAGTGCGTTTTTGCGTTAAATACCAGTTGCAAATGCGGCATAGCGTGAGTACAGATGCGAGGATCGCAGAGGCCAGGTCTGCTATTCTGAAACGTTTACGGTGATGAGAAATGCTCTGATTGTCACACTTAGGGCACTAGCTGTACAACGAAAAATTGATAGAAAGTAAGTTGCAGACGTTGTGGCAATCAATTGGACGGACCACAAATGTCAACTTCGCATGACTCCTTTTCGCGGGCAACATTGAACTCTTACCTGAAACATTCAATGAAATCGAGCGGGAAGCAATTGTGGATGATTCTGCTGGCAATGACAATGGTTGGCCCCAATCGCTGGACTACGAAATGGGAAAATGATGTGCACGCAGGCGAATGGGTAACCCACGCGGGAGGTCTTGGAGTCTAGCGGGACTTACATTCGTATTCCATAGGAGAAGCAGCGGCGCGATTTCACCGATGGGGCAAGTAGTATGGGATTCTTTGCTCAATCTGGTGACAACAAGGGGGGAAGGTCATCTGAGTTAGAGCAAGCCGGACTGACATTAGTCTGAATCAGGTTACAAGGACCATACCTTCCATATTGAGAACGATTCAGTCGAGGAGGACCAGCCCATGAAATGGAAGCTCAAGTGCGCCGTAGAGCAGGAGGGAGATTGGTACGTATCATTTTGCGATGAGTTAAGCATTGCAAGCCAGGGGAGAACCGTCGAAGAGGCAAAGAACAATTTGGAGGAGGCAATCCGAATGTTTTTTGAAGATGCTTCTCCGAACGAAATAATGAAAGCGTTGTCCAAACTTGAGCCAGAGGTCAAGATCGAAATTCGGCGAGAAGCAGACATTCCGCCTCACATGAGCTCCCAGGACACGCATTGGGAGCTCAGCGTTGCCTAGAATACCGCCAAGGTCCGCCCGCCAAGTCTGCAAGATACTAGAAGATCATGGTTTCAGGGAGATCAGACAGGCGGGCAGCCATATTCAGATGCAGGCAAGGATAGAATCGGAAGAGGGTTGGACTACAATTACCGTACCCGTTCCCAATCACAGTGAATTACCAGTCGGCACGATCAGAAGGATTATTCGGCTTTCACAAGTGCCACGTGAGAGTTTTGAGTAAAGTGAGCTGCTTCAGCGCGTCAGTTCTTCGCAGGTCCACCGCTTCTCCACCTCGTTACGGACAGTGTGATCCGCCCGCACCATCGTGTAGTTCCGCACATTGCCCTCGCTCAGCCTGAACACGAACTCGTTAACATATCGGAGCATCCGCTACTTGCCCCACTAGCGACAGACGCCGCAGCAACCTCGCTTCAACACAGTCCAGACGCTCTCAATGCCATTGGCGTGCGCCATATCGGTCACGGACTCCTAGGGCCGTGCTTGACAGCCTGATGCCTGTAGGTGTCTTCCAAGCCCGCAAATGCACCGTGTTTGAGGGTGCAGCGCGTTGCGCCCTTCCCGGCAGTGTCGAGGACTTCCCGTCTGAATGATCTTTGAACATTTGTCGTCAATCGGTTTGGTAGCAACGCGTAATGCGCGCTCCCGCCATGCCTACGTTGTTCGTCATTTGATGGGGCGTTCAGAGGGGGCGGAGGGGCGGCTGAAATGGTTTACCGGCTTTGGGAGAGGCACAGGGCACCCACAAGGGGTGCCCCTACGGGGGGATTTGGCCGATTGCCGCATGTCGGCGATGCGGGGTCGGGCACCCACAAGGGGTGCCCCTACGGGGGGATTCGGCTGGTTGCCGCATGTCGAGGGATGCGGGGTTGGGC
>WTGY01000002.1:0-8701 GCA_011523365.1 Caldilineaceae bacterium | reverse complement strand
GGATTCGGCTGGTTGCCGCATGTCGAGGGATGCGGGGTTGGGCACCCACAAGGGGTGCCCCTACGGGGGGATTCGGCTGGTTGCCGCATGTCGGGGGATGCGCTGGTCGCGTGGGGCGCTCAGGCGCTGCTCGACCGGTGTGCGGGTATATTGGACACTTTCAGAGAAGAGGTGAAACCGGGGGGAGGATGGGGGTGGGTTTGGGAACGTTCCAGACCGAGAGGGACTCCTGGTAAGCTGCCTTGTCTTGTTATTTCATGCCGGTCAAGGCTACGCCGCGCACAATTGTGCGCGTCATCAGGGCGAAGAGGATCAGTATCGGGACTACGCCGATGGTTGCGCCGGTGATGACCAGATCTACGCGTGTGGCATACTCCCAGGCGAGCGTGGCAATGCCCAGGGGCAGGGTGCGCAGCTCGCTTACCGAGATGATCATGAAAGGCCACCACAGGGAATTCCAGGACCAGAGAAAGACAAAGACGCCCAGGGCGGAGAGCGCGTTGAGTGAAAGCGGGAGCATGATGCGCCAGTAGATCCACATCTCGCCGGCCCCGTCCACGCGCCCGGCATCAACCAGATCGCGGGGAATGCCCTCCATGAACTGGCGCATGAGGAAGATGCCAAAGGCGTTTACCATGAAGGGGACCACCAGGCCCAGGTAGGTATCAAGCATTCCCAGCCGGGCGATGAGAAAGTAGAGAGGCAGTACGACGACTGCAAAGGGAACCATCATGCTGCTGATGATGGTCATGAAGATCAGTTCCTTGAAGGCGAAGTCAAACTTGGCGAAGACGTACCCGCATAGTGAGCTTGTAAAAAGGATGACGAGTGTTACAACTGTCGAAACGCCGGCGCTGTTGAGAAAGTAGCGCAGGAAAGGCAACTCGCCCGTCAACGTTGTATAGTTTCCGACGGTGAACCCTTTGGGCCAGAGAGTCGGTTTCAGCGAAAGGATCTCCTGGTATGGTTTGAAGGATGACAGCACCATCCAGATGAAGGGCACAAACATCCCCGCGGCTATCGCAAGCATGACGAGTGTGAGGACAATCCGCTCGAACGATAAGTTTCCCTTGCCCAACGTCCTGGGCGAAATGCCATTTTCAAACATGGGTGATGGCTCGTCCTTCTTGCAATTCCCGGTTTTCCGTTCCAGATCCCCAGTCGGTCAGCTGTCGTTGGGGGTGACCATTGCAGGCCGGGACAATCTTTTGGCGACCTAACCGGTATATGGGCCTAATACTCCCACCTGGGACGCAGCAGGCGAAACTGAATTACGGTAAAGATCATGATGATGGCAAACATCACCAGCGAGATCGCCGACGCGGCCCCCATGTCGGTCCGCAAAATGCCTTCGTTATAGATCAGGTAGGAGAGTACATAGGTTGCATAGCCGGGGCCACCTGATGTCATAACCAGAATGAGATCGAAGACCTGGAAGGAGCCGATCAGCGTAATGACGGTCACAAAGAGGGTCGTATGCGAGAGAAGGGGCAGCGTAATTCTCCAGAAAAGCTGCCAGCGGCTGGCGCCGTCGATGCGGGCTGCCTCCAACAGTTGTTCAGGGATACTCATCAGTCCTGCCAGGAAGATGACGGCCCCGAAGCCGATGTGTTGCCAGATGTCCACGGCCACGACCGAATAGAGGGCCTGGCTAGCCTCGGTTATGAACCCCTGGCGCGGCAGACCAAGCTCGGCCAATTGGGCATTGATCGGCCCAAAGCGCGGATGGTAGAGCCATTTCCAGAGTACGGCGATGGCTGCGCTGGGACAGACGATTGGTGCAAAGACGCAGAAGAGATAGAAGCGCTGTGTACGTCGAAACTGGTACAGCAAAAGGGCGGTCAGAAGGCCCAACGGCACCAGAGCGACCGTGCGGACAATGACATAGACGATCGTGTTTCTGAATGCGTCCTGGAAGCGGGAAGTCGGCAGCAGGAGATCGCTATAGTTTCGGAAGAGGACAAACTGGCTGGCGCTGGGGTCTTCAATGATCCAGAGGTGGAGGCTGACCCAGACGGCGTATAGTATCGGATAGATCAGGAAGAGGAAATAATATAACAGAATTGGGGTCAGCACGAGCCACGGAAAGGCGTTACGGGGCACGCGCAGGCGGTTCAACAGGTTGTTTCCGGTCCGTTCGGTCGTTTGATCGCCGCGCGATTCTTCAATCGTTGTCAACCCTGAACCTCCCCAAAGTGTGACGGCTGGAGGGAAACTGTATCAGGGGATTGGGGGCCCGAGAGTGGTCAGTGTTCGGCGCTTCCCCAATCCCCGATACCTGTGGACGGCATCCTACCTGGAGAGTGCCATCCGCTTTACCCTTGCATGGGGATCCCTTCCATCAGTTCAGCCGGTAAGCCATCCCACTGGATCTGAACCGGATCGAGGCCTGGGTATTTGTCCTGGTACTGCGCCATCTCATCGTTGAGCGCGTTTTCCATTTCGATCAGGGTCTCCTCGACCGTCAGCTCCTGCTGAAGCATTCTGTTCATGACAGGCCACATGATATCGTACTCGAGCGTATCCATGTTGCCGAACGGTCCGTAATAGCGGTACTGCCCCTTGGTGATGGCGTCCAACACGGGGGCCAGATAGGCGCCCTTGCCGGTGACAAAGAAGTCGTCATTGAAGTTAATCTCCTTGAGGGGGGAGATGCCTGGATTTTGCTCCAGCATGGCGCGTTGCACTTCGCGCTGGGCGCAATAGGAGAGAAACTCGGTGACGCTGTCTTTGTTTTCGGTACCCGACCAGACGGCCAAGTTCCAAGTATCGGAGTGGTTGAAGATAGCCGGCTTGCCTTCGGTAAATCCGGGCTTGACGATGAATCCCAGTCTCAGACCGGGGAAGGCGGTGCCTGAATAGGGCACGAACTCCGGCCATTTGAAGGCCAGGCTCGCCAGGCCCTGGGCCAGGGCATCAGAGCTGTTGTTGCCAAGGGCGGGGTCATCGAGGCGCTTTTCCCACACCACGTCATAGAAAAACTGCATCGCCGCGGTAGATTCGGCTGTCTGCAGGGTGAAAACCTGGTTGTCATTGTCGAACCAGGTGCCGCCCAGATCGATAATGGCGCTAAGCCAGTATATCGGGTTGTTCCCATCGCCTGTAAACATCAGGCCGGCGCGCAGTATGTCATCCCCTTCTCTGATGACCAGCTGCTCTGCGTAGTCCAACATCTGGTCGATGTTTTCAAAGACCGTGAGGTGCTCCAACCCAGCCTCCTCAAGGTGATCCAGGTTGGCGACCAGGCCGGCGTCGCCGGGTGGATCGGGCACACCTATGGCGTAGAGGTTGCCATCGTAGAGAGACTGCAGATAGGTTTCGGGCATGAACTCTCTTTTGGCCTGCTCCAGTGTCACGATGTCAGGCGTCACGGGAGCGATATGCCCGGCCAGGGCCAGCTCCAGCAGTGCGGTCCCGTGCATGACGAAGATGTCGGGGGCCTCATCTGCCGACATGGCGGCGCGCAGCTTGGCGCTGTACTGGCCGGGTTGCGGCTGATAGTCCAAGGTAAATCCGCGCTCTCCTGCTTCCTGGAATACTTCGATCGCTGCTCCCATCATCCACTCGTGCGGCGGGAAACTCATGCTCCACATTGCAACCGAGCCTTCTTCCGCCATGGGCTCTTCTGCGGCCGCCTGTTCTTCTGCCGGGGCAGGGGCGGCCGGCGCAACACATGCGGCCAGCAGAGAAGCACCTGTCACAGTTCCCGTCGTCTTCAAGAAGTCACGTCGATTCAAGCGTTTCGCAATCATGGTGGCCCTCCTCAGACCGTAGAAGATTGATCCGTGCCGGTTGCGCCCCTGCTCGATAGGGGCACAGGCGTCTTGATCACGTGAAAAAGCGGTCAGATCTCTGGTGTTTTCGGTGGGACAAATGCTAGCCGACGTCTAATGCACAATATGAACGGGTGAAGATTCCTCATAAAGACAGCGGGCTGCCAGGACCTGTTGAACGGTCTGACCTGCAAATAGCACGCTACCAGCGGTTTCCGGCGCCCATCCTCGACGGGGGAGACTTGTGTACTTATTTGGGCTCCTACATCTTGTGCTTCTCCTTATCGGTGATTTTTTATACTGTATTTCTATGTGGGAAAGTCAGCACCATTGTAAAGAAAAATTATTCATGAATCAAACAGGGAAAATCGGCCGTGATCGCTGCGAGGGCAGGCGCGGCGGTTACGCAGATCGTTTGAATTGCGGAGAACACCTTTTTTGATCCGCGAAGACACGCGAAGGGGCGCGAAGAACACCTTTCTTTGTTCCAGGGAGGGCCGCAGAGGGACACGAGGGGCCTACAAGGGAACAACAACCGGGCACCCACAAGGGGTGCCCCTACGGGGGATTCAGCAGGTTGCCGCATTTCGGGGGATGCGGGGGTGGGCACCCACAAGGGGTACCCTTACGGTTTGGATGGACGTAAATGAGTCCTAGTAAAGAGGTGTAGGAGGAGAAAGGGGCCAAAGGCAGAAATCGTGAGATTTTCCTGGTTTGAAGCGAGCCCAGAAGAGGGAGAAGAAGAGACAAGCCGCGCGCCGAAGGAAACATCTGAAACTTAACTTTGTGCAGACAGGTCACTGCTCCAAGGCTGGGGTTGGGAGTGGACGGGTTGTCCGGTGTCTGCGGCCTGGGCGGCGAGGATGTCGAGGTAGCGGTCCTGGCATGCTTCGGCGAGCGAGTAGGCTTCTGCGCCGCCGCGGACGTAGTCGGCCATGCGGAGGAGGAGGTCGGCGACGGCGATTTCGTCATCGGAGAGCTCGGCGGGGAGGGTGGGGTTGCGGTACCACCAGTGTTCGCCGGCCTGGATGCCCTTGAGGTAGTTACCTTCGAGGTTGCCGTCGGGGCCGGCGCTGTGGCGGGTGAAGGGGACGCGGATGGGTGTAAGGTAGTCTTGCAGATGGACGGCCTGATTGTCTATGATTTCGCCGCGCTCGCCGCGCACAAGGAGGCGCTGGCCGCGAATATAGGAGAAGTACTGGTCGGGAGTGAAGTCGAGAATGCCGAGGCGGTCGCCGAAGTCGAAGGTGGCGAGGAGTTGATCGGACCCGACAATCTTCTCTGCGGGAGGCGGGCCGTCGCGACCGGGGCTCTGGACGATGGGAGAGGTGAAACGGCGGGCGGTGACTGTGGCCTGCTCGGCGCCGATGCCGAGGAAACGGCGGATTAGGCTGATGCCGTGGTAGCCGTGGCAGGCTGAGAGCTGGACCTGGCTGATGCGTCCGAGCCGGCCGCTGTGGGCGAAGGCGAGGCGGGCGGCGTGGTGGGGCTGGCGATGGTATTGTTCTGCGACCTGGATGCGGGCGCCCTGCTCCTGCAGAGCCCAAAGTTCGATCATTTCTTCGACGGTGGTCGCGGGAGGCGTTTCGGAAAGGACGGGCATATCCTGTTCTACAAGCTGGCGGATGATGGGCGGATTGGCCGGCAAGGAGACGCTGGTGACGACGAAGTCGGGCGCTTCGGCGGCGATCATTTCGGCGGGTGAGCGGTAGAGGTTGACGCCGTAAGCGGCGGCGAGGTCGAAGGCGCGCTGGGGGCGGCGGGCGGCGAGGCCGGCGACCTGCAGCTTGTGTGGGAGAGCGCGGGCGGCGCGCAGGAACCAGTTTACGCGCCAGCCGGCGCCGACGATGCCAAAGCGGGCAGTCATTTGTCCTCCTTCTGAGCGGTGCGAAGGGTTGGGTCATCTTGTTGCGGGCGAGGGGGCAGGCGGCGTCCGTTGCGACCGCCGCCGTGGCCGCTGTAGGGGAGGCCGGGCTGCCAGTCGACGGCGGGCGGGGGCGTAAAGTCGTCGAGCGGAAGCGGGACAGGCACGCTGCCATTGCGAATGGAAACGTAGGCGGCTTCACAGAGTTCGAGGGCGGCCAGCGAGCCTTCGGCGATCGTGTAGTCGGGTTGGGCGCGGTCGATCTGGGCGGCGAGGTTTTCGAGGTGGCGCTGGTGAAGGACGGTGGGGCCCGGGTCGAATTCGAATAGTTGGCCTTGCGGATATTCGGCGTTAAGTATGCGGTAACGGTTCTCCCAGCCGTAGAAGTCGATCGTCCCGAGCGTGCCGACGAGGCGGAAGAGGGTATTCTCAACCGGTTCGGAGAATGAAACATAGTCGCCGGTATTCATGACGACGCGGGTGCCGGAGGTGGTCTGTGCGTAGGTGACGGCGAGCGTTTCGACCTGCATGCTGTCTCGATAGGTGCGGGTACTGGCATCGCAGGCGGCCAGGACGTATTCGACGGGTTCGCGGTGGGTCAGCTCGACGAAGAAGTCGAGCCAGTGGATGCCGGCGTTGATGATGTCCCAGCCGGTGCATTGGATTTCGACGAGTTTGAGCTGGCCGATCTCGCCGGCGTGAACGCGTTGGAGGACCTGGGTGCTGTGGTCGGCGACGAGGAGGCCATGGGGTACGGCCATGGGCAGATTTCGGGCGCGAATGAGCTCCAGGATCCGGCGGCCAACGGCAAAGTTGTCGGCCAAAGGTTTTTCGACAAGGATGCCTCTGAGAGGAAGTTGCAGGGCGGCCTGGGTCACTTCCAGGTGGGAGGGCGGCCAGGTGGAGACGCAGACGATGTCGGTGGGGCAGGCCGAGAATAGTTCTTGATGGCTCGAAAAGGCGCGGATGCCGGGATACATTTCCTGTATGTCTGCGCGCGCTTCGGCCTGGATATCGGCGAAGGCGACAAGCTGGAAGCGGGGCGACGCGTCCAGGCCAGCCATGCTGACTCTGCCTCCCATGCCAGCGCCTATGACAGCGGCCGTGTACTGGTGGGACATTTTGCTCGCTCCTTAGACAGGGTTAGGATTCCAGCCGAAAAGGTATCGGTTTGGAGACGGAGGCTTTGGAAGATTGGGTAATGTGCAGGCCGTGCAGTGCGTGTTGATCGCGAGCCAGGGTTTCTTTGGCTACTTTTCTCTCCACGGCATTCTCCAGAGACCGAGGGACATGGCGACCAAGGCAATAACAGAGAGTATAACTATTTCCGGCCAAACGTCTACCCTGCCTGACAGGGACTTTTCGATGGCGTCGGCAGCGTAGCGCACAGGCGAGACGTAGCCAATCAGCTTCATCAGGAGGGGGGCCTGGTCCATGGTGAAGTAGACGGGTGAGAGGGCGGCCAATATGAGCGACAGCACACCGGTAAGAAGATTGCCGGCCTGCATATTGGGGGCAAAGCTGACGACGAACAGGGTCAGACCGCTGACGGCGAGGACGGTAAGGATCAGCGAGGGCGCCAACCCCCACCCCAGGTTGATGTCAATCCCTGCCACCAGTGCGAACGCGAGCAGGATGGGTACGGTCAGCGCGCCTGTGATCGAGGCGTGTGCGAGTGAGCCGAGAAGGTAGGCGCCTTTGGAGACCGGCATGGTAATGAGCAGGCGCAGCGTGCCGGAGAAGCGCTGGGCGACGAAGCCCTGACCGACAATTGTGCCGATGGAAAAGGCGACGCCGAAGACGAGGGTGCCGGCAAGGAGGCGGCGGAGGACCTGGGGGTCGTCGGGGGCGATGGCCCTGGTGACGTAGAACCAGGGTAGAGGGAAGGCGGCGGCGAGGAGGATGGTTACGTACCAGAGCTTGAGCGCGGGCAAGAAGTTGAGCTCGAAGACGCTGACGGTATCGACGATGAATTTGCGAAAGCCGGCGGTGGCGTAAGGGTATGCGGGGAGATTGGGGACGGAATCGTTCAGTTCAGGCATCGGCGGTTGGCCCTTGGTTGAGCCGTCCTTTGCCATCTGTCAGGCCCAGGTAGACGTCCTCCAGGGTTGTCCGAGAGACGGCGTATTCGCGAATGCCCAAGGTTTGGACTTGCTGAAGGAGTTCAGTGTCGCTGGCGCCGTAGAGGACCCGGGTGCGGCCGTCGGCCAGATAGCTGATCTTATAGTCGAAGCCGTGGGCAGCACGGAGGTTGGCGATGGTGTCGAGTGCCAGCAGTGCGCCGTCATGGATGATGCCGACCCTGTCGCTGAGGGCTTCGGCCTCCTCCATGGAGTGCGTTGTCAGGAGGACGGTGGCGCCCCTGCGGCGGTAGTCGCGGAGGAGGTCCCAAAGGTCGCGGCGAGACTCGGGGTCGAGGCCGACGCTGGGCTCGTCGAGGACGAGGAGAGGGGGCTCGGCCAGCATGGCGATGCCGACCAGGAGGCGGCGGCGGAGCCCTCCCGACAGATGTTCGGCCGGCTTGTCCTGGTGTTCATCCAGCCCAAGATCGGAGACAAGCTGTGCGGCGCGGCTGGATGCGGTCGATGGAGGCAGACCGCGCAGCTTGCCGAGGATGCGGAAATGGTGGCGGACGGAGAGACCAAAGTAGAAGTTGGTCTCCTGGGGGATTACGCCCATGCGGGCCTTGGCTTCGTTGGGGTTCGAGACGGCGTCGAGTCCGAAAACGCGAACTTCGCCGGAGGTCGGCAGGAGTTCGGTTGTAATCTGACGGACGAGGGTGGTCTTGCCGGCACCGTTTGGGCCGAGGATGGCGAGCAGTTCGCCGCGCTCGACGGTAAGGGTGATGTCGCGATTGGCCCAGGTTCCGCTGCGGTAGCGCTTATTGAGGTTTCGCACTTCGACCGCGGCTGGCACTATGTACCTCGATTGGAGAGTTGGGAGCGGTGGACTGGACCGGCAAGGATTGTGGCAGTGCGTTGCCGGGACAGTTCTGCCGGTGCGTTTCATCATAACCCGAAAGGGGTGCGGGGATCAATTGGGTCTTCGGGTGCGGGTGGGGTTT
>WTGY01000029.1 GCA_011523365.1 Caldilineaceae bacterium | reverse complement strand
CTCCGCCCCCGCAACGCCCCCTCTCCTACAACATGCCTCGTCGACCTGGTGTCGATATTGGTGACGGGTGCCTAATCGAATGTGTCCAGCCAGACCACGTCGCGCCAGTCCCATCAAATCCCCGTAGTTGCCGGCCCTGTGGGTGGGGGCAGGTTTCGCGGTATGACGCGGGTGAGCGACCGGCGGCATGGGGACGGCGCCGGCGTCGCGGCGCACAGGCGGCGCAGGCTGGTGTAGAGGGGGGCGTTGCGGGGGGAATCCCCCCGCACAAGGGAGGGCCGAAGGCCCGACCGCCCAAAACTGCAGTGGTTAGTGGCCGGGCATTTTGTCGGGGATGGACGTGTGGAGTGGACGCCGGTTCGTCATTACCGAGGGATAGCGAAGGAATATCCCAAATTGGGATACACCCGCAGCGCGTGTGTCCTTGACATGCGCTAGACAGCAACCCTATACTACATTTTGCTTTCACAGTCGATCACACCTGCTTACATGCCATGCCTGTTTACGCCGATGCCGAGCAACTCTATAGGGTTCTGGAGCGCGTTTTTGAAAGGGTGAAGGAAAGTCCCGGCGCGATCGAGTCCTTTACCAGCAGCAATCTTGTCATCCGTCTGCGCCTGACCGATCCTGAGGCGGAGGTGCTGCTGGACGGCCGCCAGCCTCCGCTGGAGGTTTTCTTTGGGACACGGCCAGGCAAGGCGGACCTGGAATTGACGATGACAGCCGATCTTCTGCACGACGTCTGGTGCGGCCAGCGCAAACTGAAGGATGCCTTTTTCGGGGGTGAAATCCAATCAAGCGGCAACATCTTTCTGGCCATGAACATGACCGATCTGTTTCGCGAAGCGGAACGGGCCTATGCGCAAATGCAGCAAGACGGGAGCGCAACGTTCGACGCTCATTCTGAGGAGGATTCGTCCTCCTGAAGGTCGCTTTTTTGGACTTAGTGTAGGCGCCTTGGATAGCAGTCGAGAGGTCCAACCTGGCATAGACGATATTCGCCCTTCTTTGACACCCGATTCGGGCACAGCTATAATTGGATACATATCACCTGACCACCGCAAAGCCTGATCGCCGGAAACGGATTACCAACCATTGCAAATGAACGTAACGGAAGAGATAAAAGCTCGGATCGATGCCGTAGACTTCATTTCCCGTTATGTGCCCCTGCAACGCGCCGGCCGATCATTCAAAGCCAACTGTCCCTTTCATCAGGAACGCACGCCCAGCTTCGTCGTTTTCCCCGAAACCGGCACCTGGCGTTGTTTCGGCGCGTGCAGTACGGGCGGCGACATATTCTCTTTCCTGATGCAGAAGGAAAACATGGATTTTCGGGAGGCTTTGCAGGCTCTGGCCCAGGAGGCCGGCGTTCAGCTGCCCGAAGAGTCAGACAGGGACGAATACCAGGGACGGGATCTCCTATACGAACTGAACGACAAAGCCGCCCTCTTCTTCAGGAACCAGCTTCACCGCAACCAGGAGGCGCAGCCGGCGCGCGACTATCTGCAGCGACGCGGCATCAATGCCGAGGTTGCCGCCCAGTTCCAACTCGGTTTTGCGCCGGACAGTTGGGATTCGCTGCGCGACCACTTGGTGCAGGCCGGTTATTCACCCGATGTCCTGCACCGGGCCGACCTGGTCAAGCACAACCAGGAACGCGACTCCTTTTACGATTCTTTTCGCAACCGGCTGATTGTACCCATCCACGATCGTCAGGGCCGAGTAATCGGTTTCGGGGGACGGGTCCTGGACAGTTCGCTGCCCAAATATCTGAATACAGCGGAAACCCCTCTCTTTCACAAATCCCACGTTGTATATGGGCTGGACCGGGCCTACAGAGCTATCCGCCAGGCTGACAGCGTCGTTGTCGTTGAAGGCTATATGGATGTGATCGCCGCTCACCAGTTCGGCTTTGAGAATGTAGTGGCCTGCCTGGGGACAGCCTTGACGGAGGAGCAGTTGCGCCAGCTCCATCGCTATACTGACAACTTTATCCTGGCGTTGGACGCGGACACGGCGGGCGAGCAGGCGACGCTGCGCGGCCTGAACCAAGCGCGACAGGCTCTGAAGAGGAAGGCCAAACCGGTACTCACTGCGACAGGGCGGATGCATGTAGAACACCGGCTGAGCGCCAACCTGCGCATCACCACATTGCCGGAGGGCCGCGATCCGGATGACATTATCCGCCAGAGTACCAGCTCCTGGCAGGAGTTGATCGGCAATGCAACACCGCTCGTCGACTATTATTTCGGGATAGTCACCAAACAGTACGATCTGGACAGTGCCAGAGGCAAGGGAGAGGCGGTAGCGGAGTTGACCCCTCTCATCGCGGAGCTGGGCGATGAGGAGGAACAGCAGCATTACATCCAGCGTTTGAGCCGGCTTGTCCGGATTGAAGAACGGACGATTGAGCAGCGGGTGAAGGCCAATGCCCGCGAGTTACGGCGTCCACCGCAGGAGGGCCGCCACCGGCGCCGGTTCACCCGGCCACAGAACGGGCAGGCCGCGGCGGGAGTGGAATCACAGACGGGCCCGGATTTTGCGCCTCAGGAGGAGGCCGCCGACGCAGGCCTGGCTGCAAGCAACGAAGCGGATAGGGAGACGCCATCATCGCCGCCGCCAGACCTGGCAGCTATTGTGCCGGAGGCGAAACTGGAGGTCTTTCTGCTGGCCCTATTGATTGACGAGCCGGACCTGCTGATATGGCTGTCGGAGAAGTCGCAGGAGTTGGAGATCGCCCCACTGAGCGAAAATGATTTCCAACAGATCGAGTACCGGGAGATTTTTAGTGCGTTGCGGCGTTTCATCGCCAGCGATGAACTCTGGGACATAAAAGCATTTCAGGAGACACTCAGCCCCACCTATCATCCGGTCCTATCGCTGTTGACGACTCAGATTTTGGCGATGCCGGAACGGGAGCAGGGGGTTATTCAGAATGCGCTGCTCAAACTGCTGATCCGTCTTCGGTATGCGCGGCTGCGAGAGAGCCTGTCGGCAATGCAGTTTCTGTTGAACGATGCACAGGAAAACGAGAACCGCGAAGCGGTTCTGGAATTCTCATCGGTCATAAACGCCAATCGCCGCGACCGTCATCACCTGGAACACGTAATGGCGCGTAGTATCCAGGTCACTTACGGAGTCACACGAGTTGAATCAGGCATCGCTATCGCCTGAGATCCCCCAATACAGGTGGAAAAATGGCACCCAAACGCAGTGCGTCAAAGACGAAGCCTGCCAGCGCATCGGCCAACTATCCAAGTGCCGGCAGCGATCTTGATTATCAAGACACACAGACCGAAGAGTCACTTGAAGAGACAGAACTGTTTCCGGAGACAGAGGATAGGCAGGAGAACAGTTCCCTTCCTTCGATCGAACGCGATCTGAAGCTGGAAGAAGAGATTGAGCAGGAAACGCAGATCCCGGTAGAAAAGATCATAGAGGATGTGCAGGAGGTCGGGCAGGTCCTGGATCCGATGCGTATGTATCTGAGCGAGATCGGCCGCCACGACCTGCTGACCACGGAACAGCAGACCGCTCTGGCGATACGAATCCGGGCCGGTCTGCAAGCCGAAGAGCGCCTCCAACAGGCTACTGCCGACGGCGACGAGCCAACGGCAGAGCTGGCCCCGGAAGAAATCGAAGAGCTGGAAGCAACTGTCGCGGATGGCAAACTGGCGCAGGGCAAGCTGGCCCAGAGCAATCTGCGCCTGGTCGTCAGTGTCGCCAAACGCTACATTGGCCGCGGCCTGAACTTTCAGGATCTCATTCAGGAGGGGAATGTCGGCCTGCTGCGTGCGGTAGAGAAGTTCGATCACACGCTGGGGTTCAAATTCAGTACGTACGCCACCTGGTGGATTCGCCAGGCTATCAGCCGGGCAATCGCGTACCAGGCGCGCACCATTCGCATTCCGGTGCATATGGTGGAAACGATCAACCGCCAGATGCGCGCCGAAAGAGATCTGCAACAGGAGCTGAAGGGCGGGGAGCCCACTCCGGAAAAGATAGCACTGGAAATGGGTTATCTGGAACCGGATGTAGCCGAAGAGGTGCGCCAGGCGATGGAGGCGGAGCAGCCGATCACGGGTGATCTCAAAGCCATTCTGGACCAGGCCGTATCCAAGGTGCAGCGCATCCAGCGGCTCAGCCGGGAGCCGATCAGCCTGGACATGCCGGTTGGAACTGAAGAGAACAGTTTCCTGGGCGATTTTATTGAAGACGAGAGCATTCCCGCTCCTGTAGATTCCGCCAGCCGCCTGTTGCTGCAGGAGCAGATGAGCGAGATTCTGAATGACTTGCCTGAGCGGGAACGCAAGGTGCTCAGTATGCGCTTCGGTCTGGAAGATGGTACAAGCCAGACGCTGGAGGATGTGGGTAAGGAGTTCAACATCACCCGCGAGCGCGTGCGCCAGATTGAGGCGAGGGCTCTGCGCAAACTACGCCATCCTCTGCAGAGTCGGAAGTTGCGCGATTATCTGGGCTGATGGCCTGCATCAGAGCCGTTTCGGCGAGGTCGAAGTTTTGACAGTTGCCCGGCCAGATTGGTAAACTGGCTACTTGTTGTCTTGATGGATTCCGCCATCTGCGGGCCCCAAGCGACCACGTCAGAAATGGAGTGATCCTCGGTAGCTCAATCGGCAGAGCATCCGGCTGTTAACCGGAGGGTTGTTGGTTCGAATCCAACCCGAGGAGCCTGAACATTCGACCGCCAGCCGAGACGACTAGATAGCTAACGCGAGGTCCCGAAGTGTATTCCCTTCGGGACCTCGCCGTATCTGGCGTTTTTCAGAGGGCAGAGGCCTTTTCCCACAGGCTCCTCAATCCGGTGCGCTAGCCCTATTCCGGTCCCCGGCAAGTGGCGCACAGGCCGGATCAAAGCAATCATCTAGCGAAAAAATGGTCCGGATGTTCTTGTCCCAAAGTCGGAGAAACGGCGGAAGCGGCGGATCAGGATAAAGGCCCTGGGAAGACACCAAGAGAGAGAAGTATCCGAAATGACCAAAGCGAAACTCGGAACATTCGAAGAGTTGCTGCAGCTCTCTGAAGAGACCACACGGCCTATTGTAACAGCGCTTCGGGAAACCGTGTTCCAAGTCGATCGGAATGCATGCGAAGTGGTTCGCCTTGGCGACCGAGCTGCGACTTATGGCGTGGGTCCACGGAAGATGCTCGATGGCTACGCCTATATTCTGCCGCATAAGAAATGGGTCAATCTTGGATTTTACCAAGGTGCTGACCTGGCAGATCCGGCGGGTCTGCTGGAGGGGACGGGCGCCAAAATGCGCCATGTGAAGATTCGCTCAGTTGATGACGCAAATCAACCGGCGGTCCTGGCACTTATCAGGCAAGCACTTGATAAGCGCAGAGAAACTCTCGGGGGGTGAACCTTTGGCAAGGATGGATGCTTCCTTGCGTTCCTCACGGTGATAAGAATAGCGGATTCCTGAAACTTGCCGACAACTGCCATCGCTTGCCATCGCTCGTCATTTCAGGCAACCCGGCAATGCGGGCGTAACCCCGGCAGGCGATCCCCCTCCTGGAATGGTTGCATCTGGTCCGCATCCGGACAATGGCATTGATCCAGAAATTCTTCTTTAAACTTTAGCTCGACTTTCGCCCGAATAGGAGAAAGGGTTATGAACTCGAACAGGTTGTATGAAGCTGCTTTTCCCTATGCTGAAGATGTCCTGGCACTGCCGGTGGAAGACATTGACCGAGCTTCTGCGTGGTATCAAGATATGTTTGGACTCAAAGAGGTCGAACGACGTGATGACCCTGTGCCGACGGTCATTCTTGAGCGCGACGGCGTTCGCATCGGGTTCGCCGTAAACGGCGGTGATGCCAGTAACGATGGCGCGGCGATTCGAGTGACCGATGTCCACAGAGCGCGCCAGGAGCTGGAGGGCAAGGGGATCGAGATCGGGAACTGGCGCGTGGACGAGAACGATGGGCAGAAGTTACAGGTCTTTTTCGTTATCGCCCCGGATGGGCTCTGCTACTACTTCCACCAGCCAATTGGGGACGGGGCGGACGGTTAGACAAGCTGCTCGAGGAGAGGAGATCGGATGTAGACCAGGTTCGGGGTGCAGTTGCGTTTCCATAGGCGGATTGCACTGCCTATTCCATCGCTGCGATCTCTTCGTTTGTCAGAAAGTCGAAGTGGCTGGCGTGTTTGCGTCTGGAGAGTCGGCCGTTGTTTTATCGTCGCGTTCGTCTCGTCGAACTGAACCACAGGATCATCCAGCCTAAGGAAGTCAATGCAAAACATGCTGTTACCAAGGGGGTTGTGCCAAGCAAAACAGTTACAAGCCCCTTATTCCGGCTGGATGGTTCAGCCGGCAAATGGCGCAACGGTACCGGCCATTACCATAAACCCCAGCACGGCTAACGCGGTCATCATCAGGATGATCAAGTTACTCCGGCGCGTCGCGGCGCGCTCGGCGACCAGTTCAGATTCCAACTCGATCCGCGTCATCCTCTTTAAGTCCTTCGCCATGATTTTTCCTCTTTGGTCCCCTGCCTGACTAGCTGGATTTCAGTTTACTGGCCCAATATAGCACAATCGTTCTAGGGTGTCAAGAGCCTTGACCGAGTGGGTGCATTTCGGAGTTGGGTTGAATCAGCTCAAATGGGACTTCATGCCCGCAGATGCTGAGAAGACGTGCACGGAGCGAGCATGGCCTTTGCGCCATCCTGGGACCAGGGCATTCCAACTTGCTTCACACGCTGATGAATCAAGGTGCTGGCGGCGGAATCGATGGTACCGCTGCTGTGGTGGGACCGGCTTTACGAAGGGCAGCCTGGCTCAAACGTCGTCGGATTTGCCACAGCTAGACGACCGCCTGTTTGACTTCTGAAGGTTCGTCTTCGGGTTGGGATAGAGACGCGAGATACGAGGCAAAAAAGGTCTAAGTTGACTGCGAGCTTTGGGTGCTTTCGGGCTTCAAAGTAGGGAGAGGCCTCTGATGCGGATGGACGCATTGCTCCATCCGCCGATGCCGCCATCACCTCACCGTTATCCTACCGGCGGTTTCATCAGTGCCACTCACGCCTTAAGAACCCACTCCATGATCTCCCCAAAACTGGTACCGGCTTCCCTGCGCCGTCATGATAACAGCCGTTCGTACATTTCGCCCGCTGAACCTGCAGACTCCCCTTGACCACCTTCCTGAATCCGTCTCCGAATCATTCTCTTTCTTTCCCTTTTCCTTCTCACTATACCCCCTTGGTCCCTCTCAGAATAACTGACGCTTCATCTGGGATGTACCCACCCGGATCGAAAAAACTGACTTGACACCATAATGTATTTATCATATAGTTGATATCAACTGGTTTCTTACGGAGTGCAGAGTCTGAGGGCTGTAACCAGGAGGTCGGACATTCGCGTTCAATTTACTGGCATGCATTCAGGCTATCTGCCAATTTCCTCTGCGACGACAGGTCTAACTTCGTTGACGTCTTGAAACACTACCTACGAATTGAGAGCGAAGCCTAAGGATGTCCGGAAGTCGTTTACACCCTTCGGAGAAAGCAGAGTAGACCAGCCTGCAATCTGTGCACGAGCACTAAGGAGGAGAAACAGATGACTGCCCGTAAGATGTCACGTCGAACGTTTTTGAAGACGGTCGGAATCGCCACAGGTGGATTGGTGTTAGCAGCATGCGCTCCTGCGCCCGCGGCGGCCCCCGAGACAACGTCTGCAGAATCCGAGCCATGTGTAGGTGGTACGCTCACTGTAGCTGTGCGAAACCCCATTGGGGGGCTTGATCCGGCCAAGATTGTCGGCTATCCGTCTGGTCCGGCGATACTGTATCTCATCTCCAACAAGCTTGTACGTGTAGGCACCGATCTCAAACTGTATCCAGACCTTGCAGAGTCCTGGGAAGCGTCGTCGGATGGACGTGAATGGACCTTCCATTTGCGCGAGGGCGTCACGTTTCACGATGGGACTCCGTTCACTTCGGAAGCTGTAAGGGCACATTTCGAGCATGCACGCGAGCCTGAGGTTGCCGCTTCTACATCAACGCGCTTCGAACAGATAACCTCCATTGAAACGCCCGACGACCATACCGTTATCCTGCGTACAGATGAACCATTTGGGCCGTTCTTGAACTACATGACGGCCTATATGAGGGTTACCATGAGCCCGGCATCTTACGAAGAGTATGAACCTAAAGAGGTGGGATTGCATCCCGTTGGCGCGGGCCCTTATAAGGTCGTCGAGTTCAAGCCAAACGTGAGTCTCACGCTGGAACGAAACGAAGACTATTATGGTGGTCGTCCGCCTCTGGACAGGATTGTCGTCATCCCCGTGCCGGAAGCAAGCGCGCGCGCCAATCTACTCCGCACCGGTGAAGTCGATTTGGCTGAAGACATTCCGGCTGAGGAAATGGCTAGCCTGGATGCCGATCCCAACATCAACGTGTTGCAGAAGAAATCGCTCTACCACCATGGCGTAGGCTTCAACCATGATCGTCCGCTCTTTCAAGATCTGAGAGTGCGACATGCCTTTAACTACGCGATCGACAAGGCTACCATCGTAGACGCCGTATTTGGAGGTGCAGCGACTGCTTTGGACTCGCCGCTGGCTCCGGGCATGATAGGATACAAGAGCATTGGCGTATACACCCATGACCCCGAAAAGGCAATGGCCCTTCTCGCTGAAGCCGGCTGGGAAGACTCCGATGGTGACGGCGTTCTTGACAAGGATGGAGAGCCGCTCCAACTCACTTACATCTACGTTGAAACCGCGCTCAAAGCTGGCGAGGTGGCGCAGGCATTGCAGAGCGACTTGAAGAAGATCGGTGTAGATCTCCAGCTGAGAGCCATCGAACCCGCAGCATGGGGACAGACTGTCGCGCCGGAACGCGGAGAAATGGATGCCGATCTTTTCCTGATCTCGTTCAACCCATCAGCCGGCAGTTCAACCCGTTACCTTACTTTCGATTTTCGCTCGAATCCGGAGCCGACGGGACTCCCTTACGAGGGCAACTACGGTTGGTATTACAACACAGAGGTTGATGAACTCCTGGCAGAGGCCTGGTTAGATGTAGACCAACAGTCGCGCGCCCAAAAACTTGAGGGAGTTCAGGAACTGCTTTGGGAGGATGCGCCATGGATATGGCTCTATGCGCCGGACCTCCTGGTTGGCACGCGCGCCGATGTTGAGGGAGCGGATGTCTACCCCATGTCCTTCCTGCATCTCTCGGAAGCCCGAAAGTGCTGATGGCAGTTGTCAGAGTTGCCATGCGACACAAGGATAACCCTGGACAGTAGACTGTCGTTCAAGGGGTGCATCCCAAGATCAACGTGAGTTTCCGGTTCACGATTGGGCAGCATGATTGACTTAGGCAACGTGCTGTTGCGGATGCCCTCACGAATCTGGGATGCACCCGTAGTTCGGTCCAAAGTCGTCGCCAGACTTTCGAAGAACTGAACGCCAAATCGACCCATAACTTAGCTGACATGACTCTTTTTTCATTGTCGGCTCGCTATGCCCAGTAGGCATACCTCCCTCTATTGAGGTCTGTGCAGATGGGCCAATACTTACAACGTCGGGTGCTCGTTATATTCCCGACCGCTTTGGCTGTCGTCACACTCGTTTTTCTGACCTTACACCTTGCTCCGGGTGACCCAGCCCGAATTGGGCTGGGCCAGGTCGCAACTTCCGAGGACATCGAGCGCGCCCAGGACCAGTTGGGTCTTAACGATCCGTTACTGGTCCAGTATGTGCGCTTCCTGGCGCGCCTGGCACGTGGAGACATGGGGAACTCCTTTATTACACATGAGCCGGTAGCGGGTCTGATCCTGTCCAGGCTCCCCGTGACCTTGCAGTTGACCTTCATGGCCATGTTGTTCAGTACGCTGGTCGGCGTCTCAGCCGGTATCGTTTCCGCAATTCGGCGTAACTCAGCCTATGACTACCTGACTTTAACTGCTGCCGTCATTGGATATTGCACCCCCAACTTCTGGCTGGCTCTGTTGCTCATTCTCGTCTTCTCAGTCAATCTTCGCTGGCTTCCTTCATTGGGCAAACAGGCTCTCGACCCCAGATATGTGATTTTACCCACCTTGTCGCTATCCGCCCCCTTGATCGCTATCATTGCGCGGTTGACACGCGCAGGCATGTTGGAAGTGATCAATTCGGATTATGTACGTACGGCGCGCGCGAAAGGTTTGGCCGAACGCGCCGTTATAGCCAGGCATGCACTCCGCAATGCGCTGATACCCGTCGTGACAGTTCTAGGTCTTCAGCTGGGTAGCCTGCTGGGGGGCACAGTCGTCGTTGAAACCATCTTCAGTTGGCCGGGCATGGGTTGGCTACTTTTCACTGGAATCAGCCAGCGTGACTACCCCGTCGTACAAGGAGTCGTACTGTTTTACTCCGTCGTCTTCATGTTTGTTACTTTGGCCGTGGATCTGACCTACTCCTATCTCGACCCGCGCGTGCGTTATGAAGGATAGACCAAATAACCGGGCAGCCGGCATCGAAATCGATAAGAATATGCCTGAGTTCAGGCTCCGAGCAAAGCTGGCAGAGTATTGGGCAATATTTCAGGGGAACAGATTGACTTCCCTGGGTGCTGCAATCACACTGCTGTTTCTTTTGCTGGCCGTTATTGGTCCTGGTATCGCTCCCTACGATCCGAACCTCGCAGAATTGCGCGACCGGTTGCAAGGTCCTTCAGTCCAACACATCCTGGGAACAGACGAAATGGGACGCGATGTAGCCAGCCGCCTGTTACATGGCGCCCGTATTTCTACAGGCGTGGCACTCTTGAGTGTCGGACTGGCTGTCGTATTTGGCGTGGCGCTGGGGGCAACGGCCGGTTACTTCGGCGGTAGATGGGACATGATCGCCATGCGCTTCGTGGATGTTTTGCTGGCGTTTCCAAGCCTCATCCTCGCCATTGCGTTGATCAGCGTCCTGGAACCAGGTGTATCCAGTCTCATTATCGCCGTAAGCGTCACCCGTCTCCCCACACTGGCGCGTCTCGCGCGCGGCAGCATTCTGGCGACGAAAGAATTCGACTATGTTCTCGCCGCGCGCTGCATTGGTGTTTCTCACAGGCTCATTTTGCTCAGGCATCTCTTGCCCAATGCAATAAGCCCGCTTGTCGTACAAGCCACGTTGTCTACAGGCGGCGCGATCATTCACGCTGCCACCCTGGGGTTTTTGGGGCTGGGCGTGCAAGCACCCACGCCCGAATGGGGCGCGATGCTCAGTCGAGGTCGCACCTACACTACGGTCGCTCCCCATGTCGTCCTGTTCCCCGGGTTGGCTATCGCACTGTTTGTCTTCGGGCTCAATTCCTTTGGAGATGGCTTGCGAGACGCGCTGGATCCAATGTTGCGCCGGCTCGCACGCTGACTTGGGAATGATTGGGAGCCAGGACGCCATCGAGGTACTTGGGCGGAAATGAAGTGACGAACCAACTCGGGGAAGGCTGCAAGCATGGACTCACGATAGAACAGGGGAGGACCTGTCGAGGGAGTATGGATAGCCAGAGTGAATCCTTGCAATTGGAGTTAGCCCCCAAGCAACAGACGGCTTGCCCAACAAAGTTGCAACACGCTCACGATCAAGCAGAATGCTTGCTCCTAACCTTTTTGGCCAGCGAATAGGCGCACCGTTGCAGCAACCGCGACTCAGATGCTCAGTCCAACCTGGCGAGTCAGAGATCTACTCATTGAGGGCCGAGAATCTTACGCTTGCCTATGAGCAAACACTAGAAGCTGAAATGAGGGTATGGTCATGAATCAACCACAGGTGGAACTCTTAGCCACATGGGGAACTTCAGAAGGAGGGAACGGAGACAATGAATTCCGCCAACCTGAAGCCCTGGCAACCGATTGCGCGGGGAACCTCGTTGTCGCCGATACAGGAAACCATCGCATTTTGAAACTAGACTCCAGCGGTAACTTAATCTGGAAAGTTGGGGGGGTTGACAGCGCGGGGGAGCCCTGGGCCGGAACGGCGATGGGCGAATTCAATAGCCCGCGAGCTATCTGCACCGACAGTGACAGCAATGTTTATGTCTGTGATACCCTCAACTGCCGCGTACAGAAATTCGATGCGGATGGAAATCAACTGCTGATCTTTGGCAGCCAGGGAGTGGGCTATGGGCAGTTCGGCGGTGAGGGCCCATTGGGAATCACGATCGATGAAAACGGTTACATGCTGGTCAGCGACTCCCATACAGCCATTGGAGGCAACCACCGCGTACAGAAGTTGGATCAGGACGGACAGTTCGAGGCACAGTTCGGCAGTCACGGTACGGGGTTGGGCCAGTTTGGCGGAGCAATGCCTATCAGGGAGTATGGACTCGATTTTGGGCCAGGAATCGGCCCCGGCCCAATTGGACCTACAGGCATTGTGGTCAATCACGGCGCGCAACATATTAGTGATCGAAACAATTGGGGCGCGGACATTTTCGTCGCAGACTGTGATAACGACAGGCTGGTTGCCTTCAGAGGTATCGGACTGTGCGATGGCAGTTTCGGAGAGGGAATCGTATTCAGACCGCGACAGTTGTCGATGGATAGCGAGGGTCGCCTGTATGTGAGCGGAGTGCACAAGCACGAACCACCGATGGAAACATACAATCTGACTGACCCGCTGAATTGGCGGGTAGTCGGAGAGTCACGGTGGATTTGGGTCTTCGACGTTGGGTCAAAACAACTGATTGGACAGATCGGCACTATAGAAGCACATGATCGGATGGTGCATCACTATGGGGCCGGCCTACATCGACACGGGTATGGCCTGACCGTCTCCAAAGCGGACGACAGCATACTTTATGTTCAGGGCGAAAACCTGATTTTCAAGTACCGTGTGGCGTGGTGACAGGGGGGGCTCAACCATGAATGAACCAAGAAAAGAACTGTTGGCAGTCTGGGGTCCCTACGAAACGGGCTGGGGAGACGTTGAGTTTGATAACCCGGAGGGACTGGCTTCAGATAGCCAGGGGAATATCTATGTTGCTGATGAGGCAAACCATCGCGTACAGAAGATAGACCCTGATGGCAAGCTCATACTCAAGATAGGCGGTGTTCGTGACATCGGCGCCCATAAGTCTCGGCCTCGGCCCGGTGCAGCACCTGGAGAGTTCCAGATGCATCGACCTGTGCATGTCGACCACGAGGACAATCTTTTTGTGGGAGACAGCCAGAATTGCCGCGTGCAGAAGTTTGATGCCAACGGAAACTTCCTGATGCTATTTGGCAGTCAGGGCAACGGTCCAGGACAGTTTGGCGGTCTATCAGGGCCAAACGGTGTGGCCGTTGACGAAGAGGGATATATCTACGTCGCGGATACGCATACTCTTCTGGGGGGAAATAACCGCGTGCAGAAGTTTGATGCCCGAGGTCATTTTCTCAAGTCCTGGGGGGAATATGGCACAGGACCAGGACAGTTCGCCGGTTCGATACCCTTACGAGGCCGCTATGGTCACGATCACCGTGGAAGCACTGTACCTGAGGGGCCTTACGGAATCGCAATCGGCAAAAACAGTGGACATCTCTACATTTCCGATTCCGATAATGGTCGGATTCAGGTCTTTGACAGAGAGGGCCGCTTCATCCGTTCAATGGGCGAAGGCATCATCTGGTCGCCAAAAGGCATCAGCATTGACAGCCAGGAGAATATCTACATCGGCGACTATCATATGGTTCCGGACCTGGCTGGCCTACACGTACCGCCCGTCATACCAGAGCACCGCATGCTTTGGGTACTGGACAAAGACGGCAACCTGCTGCTGAAGATCACCAATGAAGATGCCGGCGGACTCTTTGTGCACGGTGGGGGGCGGCACCATGCCGTTGCTGTAAGCAAAGCCGATGAGAGTCTGATCTACTTTCAGGCAGGTCACCATATTCTCAAATGGCGCATTCACTGGTAACGCTTGTTGGGCCGCCAGATCAGAACAGCGAGATGAATGATATAAGGCGGACCTGACGGACAGGCCGTTCACCGGCCGCGTCGTGCCGGTCAGCGTGTTTGCCTATCTGACGCCCTGTTGCGGCCGCCAGTGGCTTCAAGCAGATGCAGCTGATCTGGTAAAGAGCCAAGTCCTCTGGAGAATCCCTCGCAAATTGTGGGCCGCGCGAAAGTATGGCCAAGTTGTGCCTGATCCAAATAAAGTGTGAGACGACGGGCAGGATGTGGAAGACAAGGAGATCTCTACCATGGGAGTCTACGCAAATCTGGGCGTAAGGACAACGATCAACGCTGTCGGCAACGGCACTGCCATTGGGGGATCGATCATGCCTCCCGAAGTGCTGGCTGCCATGCAGGAAGCCAGTCGAAACTTCGTCGATTTGAACGATCTGTTAGCCAAGGCCGGTCAGCACATCGCCGATCTGGTCGGCGTTGAAGCCTGCTATATTACATCGGGGGCTGCTGGCGGTGTGCTCATTTCAATTGCATCCTGCATGACAGGAAAAGATTGGGCCAAGGTGCACCAACTGCCAGACACCAAAGGAATGAAGAACGAAGTCATTATGCAGGTAATGCAGAGAAACTTCTATGAACTGATGGTAAGGGAGGCTGGGGCGAACCTCGTCGAGATCGGGCTTGCCAACACGACCTATCCTTGGCACCTGGAGGCTGCCATTAACGAGCAGACGGCGGCAATCATACATTTTGTCGCGTATAGCCCGCCTTCGGACCTGCCGCTTGAAGAGGTAATCAGGATTGCCCATAGTAAAGGGGTACCGGTTGTCGTGGATGCAGCGGCAGAGTTTCCTTCCTTTTCTATTCTGAAGCATTACAGCGATATGGGAGCGGACCTGACCATTTTCAGCGGCGGTAAAGGAATCAGAGGCCCACAGTCGTCCGGCCTGATCTTGGGCAGGAAAGACCTGGTAGAGGCATGTGCAATGAATGGAAGTCCATATCACGGGGTAGGCAGACCATGTAAGGTCGGCAAGGAAGAGATAGTTGGCCTGGTGACGGCGATTGAACTGTTTTCCGATCCGGAGTATGAGCGCAAGGAATTGGAAGGCTGGCACTTACGAACAGACTACATCGTGGAATCCTTGTCCGATCTGCCGGACGTAACCGTACGCTCTGGTTTCCCTAAGGACTTCGCCGGCGTGCAAGTTAATCCAGAAATTGTCCCGGTAACTGTGGTGGAATGGGACAACACTGTCATTTCGATGACGAAGGAGGAAGTGGTCTCGGCACTGCGGGAAGGTGATCCGGGCATATACGTTGCAACGTCCCGGGATGGTATTGTCATTGCACCCCATACCTTACTTCCCAACGAGGAGCGCATTGTGGCGGAACGAGTCGAGGCCGTTCTGGGAAGAAAAGGGTAAAAGGAACGAAATACTGAACTCTTCTATCTTCCTGGCGTGGGAAATCTGATGGTCGCCCCGTATTGACGAAAGCAGGATACGGGGCTCTCCCTTTTTGCGCTGCGAATATGCGTCTGCGGCATCAACCGGCAAACGGCTGAACGGTGCCGGTCATTACAATAAACCCCAGCACGGCTAACGCGGTCATCATCAGGATGATTGTGTTGCTCCGGCGCGTTGCGGCGCGCTCGGCGACCAGTTCAGATTCCAGCTCGATCCGCGTCATCCTCTTTATGTCCTTCGCCATGATTCTTCCTCTCTGGTCTCCTGCCTGATTGGCTGGATTTCACTCAACAGATTCAATATAGCACGCCTGTTCTTATTTGTCAATACCCAGTTTCGCTTTTGATCCCGATTGGATGACGAAAGAGCACAGGGAATTATTACGTGAAAAGCCATGATGGACTGCTTTCGCGTAAGCCTGACTACAGCACAGGGCCTCCTGTTGCGGCATAATTGGGGTATGGTCGGCAGGTGAGTTGCGTGCAGACGACGTGCAGACGAAAATATAGTACATTGGTGCGCAGCGGCGGGACGGAATTGCAGTTCATCGTTGTCCGACCACTTACCACCAGTGCTTTCAACTCCGGGGGGGAATCCCATGTTGAGGAATCGATGGATACAGCTGGGCGGTCTGCTCATGATCGCTACGTTTATTCTGCTGGCCTGCGTTCCCATCGGGACGGAAGAGGCACCGGCGCAGCCCGCAGCGGCGGCGGACAGCGAAAGCGGCGAGGCTGTGACGGCGGACAGCGGCGAAACGGACAGCAGCGACAGCAGCGCTCAGGCGACGGCCAGCGTCAATACGGGCGTGCCGCAGCTGAGCGGCGAACTGATCACGGACGGTGTTCCGCCGCCGTTCCGTACGCGCGGCTTTTCGACCGACTTCTCGCGGAGGACAGTGGAGTGGGATTCGATCCTTTCCGGGGGTCCGCCCAAGGACGGCATTCCGGCGGTCGACAATCCGGAATTTGAGTCGATAGCTGCAGGGGATGAGTGGCTGGAGGAGGTGGATCCGGTGATCCTGTACAGCCACGGCGACGTGTCCCGCGCCTATCCTTTGAGCATCCTGATCTGGCACGAGATTGTGAACGACGAAGTCGACGGTCAGCCGGTCTCGATCACTTTCTGTCCGCTGTGCAACGCCAGCATCGCGTTTGACCGCAACTTTGACGGCCAGGTCCTCGATTTCGGGACCACCGGGCGGCTGCGCCACAGTGATCTGATCATGTACGACCGCCAGACGGAGACCTGGTGGCAACAGTTCACGGGCGAAGGGATCGTCGGCAAGTATGCCGGTGAGCAACTGAGATTTCTGACCAGCCAGGTACTCTCCTGGAAGGATTTCAAAGAGGCTTATCCGGATGGAGAAGTGCTGGCGCGGCCGAACATGCCGCGCAACTACGGGTACAACCCGTATGTGGGGTACGACAGCACATCGCGACCCTTCCTCTTCCAGGGCACACCGGATTCCCGGCTGGCGCCGGCCGAGCGCGTTCTCGGCCTAACGACGGATACCGATGCCATCGCATATCCTTTTGCAGTGCTGGAGGAGGCCGGCGTCGTTCATGATTCGTTCGGCGGTGTTGAGCTCGCGGTTTTCCACAAAGCCGGGCTGGCAAGCGCGCTGGACAGTTCCGTGATCAGTCAAGGTCGCGACATAGGCACGGTAGCAGTCTACGATCGGCAGGTTGGGGATCAGCTTCTGACCTTTTCGCCCAACGAAGATGGCTCATTCAGCGACGCCGAGACAGGCAGCACCTGGGACATTCTGGGAGAGGCCGTCTCAGGGCCCCTGGCGGGAGAGAAGTTGACCCCGATCCTGCATTTCGATCACTTCTGGTTTGCGTGGGCGGCATTCTTCCCGGCAACGGAGCTTTACAGCCCAAGCTAAGTTCAGCCGCCGGTGGTCGGTGGTCAGCGGATTCGCTGGCCGCCGACCGCTTGTTGTCAGGGCAACCAGCAGCTTCCGGTCAGGGATAGCTCCTCGAAATTCAGAGGGGTGACTCCGGTCTGGTCGAGCTTGACCCGATAGCGGCGCCAGGGAAGATAGAAGTAGGTATACCCTCGCATGCAGACCTGTGCCTGCGGCTTGTCGATATCGCCGAAGGCATCAGGCGCTTCCACTGGGACGTAACGAATATCCTCCAGGGCCAGGCGGTGGACCCAAAGGCCTGTTACGCCGTAAGTTGATTCGGCGGCGCGGCGGGCATTGACCGAAAGCCGCAACTGGTCGCCTGTTACCTGTGCGGCGGGCGGGCTGAGGTAGCGGGGGAGAAGGCCCCAGGACAGGACGACGAACGTCACAAAAGACAGCAGCCGAAAACGAAGCCCCCTCTCGCTCAGCTGGATGGCCTCGCTGAGAATGCGCCAGAGAACCACACCCCCAAACAGCAGCAACCACAACAGCAACAGGTTCAGGAGAAAGTCGCCGATATAGATCTTAACGGATCCAGCGGTGGAAAGTGTGGCGAAGGGGAGAGGGAAACCGATGCGACCGGGGCAGAGGTCAATGCATCCGGCGCTGTGAGGGGGGACGACGAACAGATAGTAGGCCGCCACATTCAAGGCCATACTGAACAGGAGCGTGCCGGCAAAGACTGCGTACCAACGGCCCGTTTGCTGGGTCCACCAGATCATCAGCAGGGCGCCCAGAATCAGGCCGGCAATCCCCAGGATCAGATGAGTGATGCCGGCGAAATGTATCAAGCCTTCAGGCCAGATTGCAGTCGCTACCGGCCATTTATCATCCATCACCGGCGAATCCGAACAGGACCGGTATAGCGCTGCCAGCAGAGGAAGATGCGGTCATAGTATCCCGGCAGCTGACCTCGCATCTCGGGCCGTCCTGTACCTGTCCACTCCTCGAGTCGTGGAACCCTATTTCCCGATCTTGCACTGATCAGAACCGAGCCATCGTCGCAGGCGGCATAGTCCCCAACCACGTCGCCCAGCGGGTAAAGATAGGAAGAGCGGGCTGCGGCGCCTGTTTTGCGCAGATCCACTTCGGTTATACCGAATATCTCCAGCGAAAAGACGCCCTGGGGTGAGAAACGGCTACGGGCAAGAAGGATCCGATCATCGTCCCGCCAAGCCACTTGCGGGGCGAAGAACTCGAATCTTGTCTGAGTTTGTGCGCTCAAGCGGCCGCGCGTCCCCGCGCCGTTGGGCGCCATCTCCCGCACCCACAGCTGATTGGCGGGGCGCACAAAGCCGACGGTCAAGCTCGGATGCTGCGGATCATAGGCCAGATGGGCGAGGCGGCTGTTGCCGGGGCTGAGATGGAACGGCCCGCGATAGATGCCTTCGGGGGCCAGCCGGCTCACATCGATTTCTCTCTCTGCATTCAGATCGACGCGGTAGAGTCCGGTATACTGACGCCCTGCATCCGGGTTGGCGGTATCGATCACGAAGGAACGTGTTTCTGCGGCGCCGGCCAGGGCTGCGATCAGCGTTGGTTGGATTGCGATGCTGGCACTTTCCCCCAACAGGGAGGTGGAAGCCTGCACGCGCAGAACGATCTCGCCATCCTGGCTGTTGTAGTGCCATAGCCGCCACTGATCCAGCCCGAGCTGGGGCACCTCGATCCACCAGATATCGCCGCGTTCGTCGGCTACGATTCCCCGCACGCCGTTGAAGGGATAGGCCTGGAAGGAGAGCCCGATACCGTCCCCGCGCACATAGAGGAAGCCGTTTCGGTCGCCGGGTGCGTTGGCATCAGGGATTACGAACCCTTCGGCGCCGTCGAAGACCGGCAGCACGCTCTGTCCGGTTTCGCGGACGACGGTCACCACACCGTCCTGGTGCAAGAGAAACACTCCGGGGTCGCCGCGCCTCCCCAGGAGTGCAACCGCTTTGCCGCTCTCTTTGGCGGCGCCGAAGGTCGGCACATCCATGCGTTTCACGCGCTGGAACTCAGGGGGAGCGACCACACGCATGCCAGAGACGATCACGCGTCCACCCTCTTCTCTGCGCCCTGCGACATAGACCCTAGTACCCGGCCAGAGGAAGTCGGTACCGGCGTCGAGCCATTCACCGCGGGAGGCCCCAAAGATGCCGCTCCACATCATAATATGCTCTGCAAGCGGGTCGATATCCAGCAGCAGGCGTTCACCGCCATCGGTGCGAACGGAAAGCAGTTCGGTGGGATCGGCCGGATCGGTCTCATCGAGTACGATGGCGGCAAATTCATCGGCCTGAGGAGGGGGGGCCTGCGCTGGTTGCAGGTCGATGGCGTACAGTTCCGTGGGAATGTGGTCGTCTGCCTGGGTCGAAGCAGGCCGTGTGGCAGTCGGCGTCGGCGTGGCCGTGGCAGTCGGGGTAAGTGTCGCCGTCGACGTTGGCGTCTGTGTTGGTGTGGGTGTCAGAGTTGGCGTCTGTGTTGGTGTGGGTGTGAGTGTCGGCGTGGAAGTGGGTGTAGATGTGGCCGTCGGCGCGCTTGTCGGTGTTTGAGTTGCGGTCGGGGCGGGCGTCACTGTGGATGTCGCCGTCATTGTGGGCGGTGCTGCCGGGGTGGCGGTCAGAGTGGGAGGCAGCGCGGCCGTCGCCGACTCGGTCGTTTCGATTGGAGGCGGTGTCACCCTTATCCCGATGCCGGGCGGGCGGGAGCCGAACGGCCGGATGCGGATGCCCTCATCGGTATATTTCAGCAGCGTCGTCAGGTCGCCGACGATCGCCAGTAGCTCAACCGCCATCCAACCTTCCTCGCCGTCCAGATCCGTCCGTGAATCGGTTACTTTCAACAGGACCCAGGTACCGCTGGCGACGATTCCACCGATGGTGACCTGGACATCCTGGCCGAGGCGCGCCAGTACGTCATCCTGTGTAGAGGGGCCGGCCCGCAGACGGGCGGGGAACAGAACGACATGGCCCGTCACATTGTCAGGCGCGCCAATTTCAATGTCCGAAGGGAAGACACTGATCGGCACATAGAGTTCCGTCGCTGTCGGCGTTGGTGTGGCAGTCGCTGTCCAAGTTGGTGAAGGGGCTGCCGCACCGGTCGATGTCAGGGCGGGCCCCGGGCTGCTTGTAGCGGTTGCAATCGAAGCAGAGATGTCCGTTGCCGTAGGAGAAGCAGTTGCGACACCGGCCTGGACGGCCATCGCGGGGGAGGTGGCCGTTGGCGTGTCAGCCGACGGTTCCGACTGCTGTGCCGAAACAGCGGTGTCACTACGGTCGGCAGCTGGCAAGGTGGCTGGATCGACGTCGCGCAGCAAGAGCAACAGAAGCACGAGCAGCGAAACGACGATGGCGAAAACTACGCCGGCCGCGAGTGGATTCCCCCAAATCAGACTTCGCCCGGCGGCCAGAGCTCTCCCCAAACTCAGAAATCTATTGTTCATCGGCCGCGCTCAGGATGCGAGGCGGCAGCGCATTTCTCAGGATTGGACGTCATCAGTTCTGTACTGTCACCGTCACACTACAGGGTTGCGGGTAGTTGCCGGTGGCATCGACCACAACGACCCGAATGACATAGGTGCCGTTCGCCATGGCAGTGCTGTTCAGATTGCCGAGAAGGCCGCCGACTACGGGGTTATCGGCGCCGTCAAAGTAGTTGAAGTTCTGATTTGCGCCGCTGGCTGCAAACTCCAGCTTGTAGAAGGAGAATCGATCATGTTGGGCTGTACCCACAATTGGGATCTGCCCGCTTACGACCGCCCCGTTTCCCGGCGACAGTATGACCGCACGTCCGTCGGGACACAGTGCCGGGGAGACGGGAAGGGGATTGGGCGCGGTGTCAGACTGTTCCGGCTGGGTATCTTCCTCCTGGTTGTCCGGCACTGGTGTGGCGACAACGATTCGGGTTGGCAACGGGGTCGGCGTCGGTGGTTCCGGCGTGAATGTTGGTGTCGGAATCAGGGCAGACAGTGACGTATTTGGGGATGTTGAGGAGTCGTCCGGAGATGAAAGAACTGAGGATGACTCCACCGCGAGCATTGCCTCGCGCAGCGTTGTGCTGGCGAAATAGGTGAATCCCATCACCACAAGCATCAGCAAGGCTGAGAGAAAGATGCGATACAGATCGTCTATCGCCTTGTCTCGCTCCAGGGAAAAGACGGCCTGTCGCCTCTCAGCGCGCACCTGCCACGTGCGATACAGTTGAAATAGAGCCAGCAGACCACACGTTGCATAGATATAAGGTGCAATGTTGGCAATGGCCTTAACCAGAAAACCCATTGGCAGTTACTGAACCGGGACGGCAAACAGCCTAGCTGCTTGCCGCGGGAAACAGGCCCAGGAGCAAGCTGACAACCAGGAGGAAATGGAATAAACCCTATCCAAACAGTCTACCGTAGCCGCGTAGTTCCGCCAAAAAGATCTGAAATCTTAAGAGGGAGGCGCCTGGGCGTGATGGCTACGGCGCGAAGGTGATCCTTGACCGCTTTGCCTATTCCCTGCCAATGGACTATCATGAATAGTCTATTCCATTTGCCCCAATCTGAAGGCTTCGGAAAGAACTGTCCATGAATTTTGATTTCGTTTTTCGCTCGCGACGCAGCAATGTCCTGGCGCGCAACGGACTGGTTGCAACCAGTCAACCACTAGCTGCCCAGGCCGGATTGTCGATCCTGCAGGCGGGGGGCAACGCGGCTGACGCCGCGATCGCCACTGCCGCTGCCCTGAACGTGGTCGAGCCGATCTCCACCGGAATTGGCGGCGACTGTTTCGCCCTCTACTGGGATGCCAAAACGGAGTGTGTGACCGCGCTCAACGGGTCTGGCCGATCGGCAAGCGCAGCATCGATCGACGAACTGCGCCGTCTTGGTTACTCGCGCATGCCCCGGTTTACCGGCCATAGCGTCAGCATACCGGGGACCGTCGCCGGATGGAGCGATCTGCTGGAGAAGCACGGCAGCATGACCTTGGCCGATGTACTCGGGCCTGCCATCGATCTGGCTGAAGAGGGCTACCCCGTCACTGAGTGGATTGGGCGGGGGTGGGCTGCCCAGGCTGCGAAACTGCGGCGTTCGCCGGACTGGGTCAGCGGTGACCTGGATAACGGACCGGAGCAGCCCAGCGGTCATGAGCTTCTCATCGACGGCTGCGCGCCGCGGCCCGGGCAGGTGATGCGTATTCCCACTTTGGGGCAGACGCTGCGGGCGATCGCTGCGGACGGAAAGAAGGCGATCTACAGCGGGGAGTTTGCTGTCAAGCTGAGCGAGCATGTTCAGCGTTACGGCGGCTGGATCACGCCGCAGGATATGGCGGCCCATTCCAGCACCTGGCATGAACCTGTCACGGCTGATTTTGGTGATGTTCGCCTGTACGAATGTCCGCCCAACGGGCAGGGGCTGGCGGCCATCATCGCCGCCAATCTGGCGGACGGCTTCGATCTGGCCGAAATGTCCAGCGTCGATCGGTTGCACACGCTGGTGGAGTGTATGCGCATTGGCTACGCCGAGGCCCAGCAGTGGGTCTGTGATGTCGATGTGGTACCGATCCCCCTGAGCACTCTCGCCAGCCGGAGATATGCCGATAAGAGGCGCGGGGAGATCGACCCGCAGCGTGCAGCGGCGTCGGTTACCAGCGGCTATCCCATGGCCGGTTCAGATACCGTCTATCTGTCTACAGCGGACGGCGAGGGGAACGCGTGCAGTTTCATCAACAGCCTCTACCAGGGAACGGGCACCGGGCTGGTTGTGCCCGGGAGCGGGGTCAGCCTGCAAAACCGGGCCGCGCTCTTCGTGCTTGACCCCGACCATCCCAATAGCCTCGCTCCGAACAAGCGCCCCTATCACACGATCATCCCGGCGATGACGACCAAGGGCGGCGCGTTGCATGCCAGCTTCGGCGTGATGGGAGGCTATATGCAGCCCCAGGGACATCTGCAGATGCTGGTCAACATGGTGGCCCTGGGCATGAGTCCGCAGCAGGCCCTGGACATGCCCCGCTGGTCTTTGAGCGGCCCGCATGCAGGATTGGGCGCGGACGAAGACGGAGGCTTGTTGTCGATCGAAGAAGGCTGGGATTACGATATCCTGGCGGAAATGTCCCGCCGCGGACATCAGGTGGTTCCGGTGAATGGTGCGGGGCGAAGCGGTTTCGGTGGTGGACAGATAATTGTCCGCGATCCGGAAAGCGGTGTTCTGACCGGGGGAAGCGACCCGCGCAAGGACGGCTGCGCGGTCGGCTGGTAACGGGAGAACGGCTGCAATGATCGAGGTGCCCCAAGCGTCAGGCAAGTCCGAGGTTTATGAATGGTCCTAATACCCACGGTGTCGTTCGCACCGGTTCGTGAGAAGATGGAAGGCGCGGGTCTGGACGACCTGCTGATTCGCAGTTTTGAACATTACTACGCCCAACTCTGCGACGGCGCCACAGGATACATCCCCGGCGCCAGCGCACGTCCACCATCAGATGTAGCGGACAGCTCCACGGCCATCGGTTTCCATGAAGAGGGCGTGGACGCGCTCTGCCGGCTCGTCGTTGTGAAACTTAACGGCGGCCTGGGCGCGACGATGGGTCTGCATGGGCCGAGATCGCTGCTGATGGTGAAAGACGGGTTACGCTTTCTCGATATTATCGTCCGCCATGTCCTGCACCTGCGCCAGAAGAAGACGGCCCGACTGCCCCTCATCTTCATGAACAGCTACAGCACGCAGGAAGCAACACAACAGGCGCTCACCGCCTACCCGCAGCTAGCCATAGGTGAAGCTGGCAGCCTGCCGCAGACGTTTCTTCAGAACAAAGTACCCAAGATCTGGCAGGAAACTCTGCAGCCGGTAGAGTGGCCTCAAGACCCGGCCAAGGCGTGGTGCCCGCCCGGGCACGGTGACATCTACCTCACTCTGCACATGAGCAGCCTGCTCAGAAAGATGCTCTCGCTTGGGTACGAGTACATGTTCATCAGTAACGCCGACAACCTTGGCGCAACTGTCGACACCGATATTCTCGGGTATTTCGCGGCCCGCCGCCTGCCCTTTCTGATGGAGGTAACCGCCCGAACGGCGGCTGACCGCAAGGGAGGGCACCTCGCCCAGAGCCCTGATGGACGGCTCCTGCTGCGGGAGATCGCCCAGTGCCCACCGGAGGAGGTCGAGCAGTTTCAGGACATTGACCGCTACCGGCTGTTCAATACCAACAATCTGTGGATTCACCTGCCCACCTTGCGAGAACTGCTGCAGGAACGGGACGGTTTTCTGGATCTGCCGATGATCGTCAACAACAAGCCGGTGGACCCTTCCCACCCGGACTCGCCACCGGTTTTCCAGTTGGAAACCGCGGTAGGCCTGGCGATCTCCGCGTTCGACGGCGCGCAGGCGATCCAGGTGCCGCGCGACCGCTTTTTGCCGGTCAAACGATGTAATGACTTGCTTGCGCTGCGGTCGGATGCCTACCGGTTAAGCCAGGCGCAGCGCGTCGGTTTGGATCCGCGGCGGGGGAGCGGTCCCTTCCCCGAAGGCGCCCCCCTTGTCGAACTGGATGACCGTTTCTACCAGTTCATCGACCAGATCGAGGAACGGTTTCCGCACGGGCCGCCCTCTCTGCTCCGGTGCCGCAGTTTTTCGGTTGCAGGCCCTTACACCTTTGGCGCCTCTGTCACGGTGGAAGGCGACGTATGTTTGTCAAACAGCTCGGACACACCTGTCGTCATCCCCGACGGCGCCGTACTCTCCGGGTAGGCAGGCTCTCTGCGGCCGGTGGATGTTCGGCCGCCATCGGGCTGCTAGCGGTGCCGCTTGCGCATCTGTTCCAGCAGAAGCGACTTCCCCCTGTGATAGCCGTGCCATAACAGCCGGCTGGGCGACCAGTCCCACGCCCCCGTGTGCACGGCCATGCGGGCGGCAAAGCCCTCTTTGAAGCGCCACACGCCCTGGAGAGGATCGGCCGGATCGTCCGGGTTTGTCGGCGCCCCCCACCAGTCATAAACCGTGCAGCCCTGGGTCCTGGCCCACTGCAGCGCCTGCCACTGTAGAAGGTAGTTGGGCATGTCGCGGCGGCGGCGGGCGCTGCTGGCCCCGTTGAAATAGAGAGTTTGACGACCGTGACGGAGCAGGAACAACCCGGCAACCGGCTGAGATTCCTGCGGGTGCTCGGCCAGCAACAGCGCTCCGCCGGTCAGGTTCCCCTCGTCCTCCTGCATCTTCAGGAACATACGCCACAAAGAGTCGTAGTAGGCGAAGGGGCGGATCAGAAAACCATCGCGGGCGCTCGTTTCCTGGTAGAGTCGATAGAAGTCTGGCAGGTCTGCAACATCGCCGCAGCGGACGGTGATTCCCCGCCGTTCGGCCAACCGAATATTATAGCGCCATTTGCTCTTGAACGCGGCCAGCAGTTCTTCATCGGACCGGGTGATGTCTGTGAAGCCGGTGTTCTTGAACTGGATCTGTTCCGGGCTGAAGCGCCAGTTGCGCTGGACCAGCAGTTGCTTCAGGCGGACCCCTTCACTGTCCTTTTCGCCGACGTCAGGATCGATTTTCACCTGAAGGCAGCCCCGCCGCCGGCACAGCTCTTCGATATGCGCCAATACCAGTGCAGCTGCTTCGTCGTCCGACCAGTCCAGCAGCGGGCCCTTGGGCACGTAAGCGACGCGCAAGGGCAGCCCTGCCGTAGGCTGCCGCGACAACCACTGAAAGGCCCCCAAGGTGCGACCGCCGCGCAGCAGACGCCAGCGCTCAACGCGCCAACCACTGCCGGCTTTGACGGCACCCCACGACCAACTTTGGAGCACGTGGCTCCGGTCGGGCGGCAGCTGCGCCAACAGATCCTCCCACGCTGAGGCCGTCATCACCGGCTCCATGGCTACCGCAGGGGAGGAAGGGGAGGAGGTCTTCCCTCGCTCGTCCTGCCTCTTTGCCGCGTGCAAGTTCCTGCCAGCCCGGTCCTTCGCCAGCAGTGCGCCCTGGTAGAGATTGTAGACCTGTCTCCGCACGGGGAGATCCCACGCGCCGACTGTGCGCTCAACTGCGCCGCCAAAACCCTGTTTGAATCGGAAGACGCCCCACAGATCCCCGGCTGGCAGCGCATTCAGATCGACCGGTGCCTTCTCGGCGGAAACGGTCTTGCGCCCTTCTTCCCAGAGTCCGGTGGCGACGGCGCCGATCTCGTCGGGGATGCCCCAGAGATCATAGCGTGCGCAGCCGCGTTCCCTGGCCCAGCGCATGGCTTCCCATTGGAGTGCATGATTGGGCATAAGGTTGCGATGGCGATTGTTGCTGGCCCCCCACAGGTAGCAGGCGGTCGAACCGACGGCAAAGACGGCAATGCTGGCCAACGGTTCGCCTTCATACGAGGCCAGCAGGAAGGCGCCCCAGCGGGAGGCCAGCAGTTCGTATGCATCGCGGTAGTAGGCTGCGCTGTGGGCGGAAAAGCCGTCCCGCTTTGCCGTCTCCTCCATCAGTTGCTGGAACAGGGGCAGCTCATGCGCCTCCAGCTTACGCACGCTTACGCCTTTGCGCGCGGCCAAGCGGATGTTGTAACGCCACTTGCTCTTCATCTGCGCCAGGATCGCATCGACGTCCGGCTGTAGGTCGACGACAACGGTGCTGCGAGGCTGAATCAAATGGGGACTGGGCTGGAAGCCGGCCGTACTAAGACGCTGCCGGTTTGCTGCCGTGTCGAGAAGACCCGGTTCGATTTTCAGCACGAACGCCCCCTCCTGCCGGGCAACATCGCACATGCTCGCCACGACTGCTTCCGTCTGCGTCGCGTCGGACCAGTCTACAAGCGGGCCTCTGGGGACGTATGCCAGGACCTGGCCCATGACTTTGCGAAAGAGGAGCAGCGCTCCTGCTTGCGCGGAGCCTTGATTTGCGGACTGCGGCAGGTGAACGCGTCTGGCACTCCAGCCGAAGCGGCATTTCAGGGTGGCCCATTCGTGCGTCTGCAAGAGATGGCCGGCGGTATGGTTGCTGACGAACTCATTCCATTCAACTGCTTGATCTGTCACCGCTCCCCCTGTCACATTGCAGGCACATCCTGCATGGAGACGTTGGCCCGTACGGCGCTCAACTTGCGACGCCGCCCCGGCGTTCGGCGAAGCCGCGCTGTGTTACCGGTGCCATCTGTCGATCATACCATACTGACCAGAACAAAATGGAAAGCCGGCGCCATTCATACTTCGCGACCGCTTCGAACCGCCGAACAGCCGGCCGTCAGAGTGGAAACGGTCTAAATTTGACACGGCCACGGCTCACTGCTATCGTCCAATTCGTGTCATCACTGTGGCTGCCTTCGACGAAAATTGCTCTCAGGCTGACTGCGGCGGCGTCCAGGAGAGCTTGTTCGCTTGCCTTCAACACGGAAGTTCAGTGGGGAAGGATGAGCGCATTGCGGAGGGATACGCATGGCCTGAATCGGGCATTGCCGCGTGCCTGTTTGCGCAACGCAGCGGCAGCGCTGCTGCTGGGCAGCCTACTTCTGGCCGGTTGCGGCGGGCCAGCTACGGGTAGCGCGCCGTCATCGGAAACAGTCGTAGTGACGGTCTTCGCGGCCGCGTCCCTAACCGATGTCTTCCAAGAAGCAGCCGGTTCGTTCAGCCGCAGCAGCCACACTGGTAACGTTGAGTTCAACTTTGCCGGTTCCCAGCAGTTGGCCGGTCAGCTGCGCGAAGGGGCGCGAGCAGATGTTTTCGCCTCGGCTGACGAGATGCAGATGCAGGCGGCAGTTGACGCCGGACGGATTGAATTGGAGAGCGTGAAGACATTCGCTTGCAACCGGCTGATGATCGGCTACGGCCGGGGGGGCACGGGAGGTTCCGACGCCGCGCCGGGGCTTGAATCATTGCTGAAACTGGCCCAACCCGGTCATAAGATTGTTGTCGGCGCGGAGGCCGTGCCGATCGGACAGTACACGCGGCAGTTTCTGGCCAACGCAGAGCAGGACGACCGTTTCGGGCCCGAATTTCGCGCCGGTTTCGAGGCCAACATCGTGTCAGAAGAACAGAATGTACGGGGCATTCTCAGCAAACTGCAGTTGGGCGAGGCCGATGCCGGCGTTGTCTACGCCAGCGACCTCGATGGCAATACAAAACTGCACCGCATGGAGATTCCAGCCCATCTCAACATTTCAGCGGTCTATCCGATCGCACTGACCCGGGACAGCAGGCATCCGGAACAGGCCACGACCTTTGTCACCTTCCTGTTTTCTGAAGAAGGCACTGCTGTGTTGGAATCGCACGGCTTTTCGACCGGATGCCGGGGTGAAGGCTCGAGGCGGGGCACTGACGTTGCGGCTGCAGAGGCATCGGACCATGCGAACGACTGAAGCCGCCGAGACGATGCGCATCTCCGTCGAGCGGGCGAGGGACGACCAGCGCTCCTCCGGGCGCCTGTCGCGACCGGGCATGGCTCTCTTCTGGTCAGCGGTGCCCATGATCCTGTTCCTGACTCTCCCGCTGCTGGCACTGATCTGGCGCACAGAGTTGGCCGACATCGGCACGCACCTTGCCCAGCCCGTGGCTCGCCGGGCAATCGTGCTGAGCCTGTGGACATCTGCCACAGCGACGCTATTGACGATCGTTCTGGGCACACCTCTGGCCGTGCTGATGACCCGGCGGCATTTTCGGGGTCGCCGGGCGCTGGACACGCTGATCGATCTGCCGACCGTACTGCCCCCCGCCGTTGCCGGGCTGGCCCTGTTGATGGCTTTTGGCCGCCGGGGAATGTTGGGGCAGGGGCTGTCGGTGGCGGGAATAGAGATCGCCTTTACTTCGCTGGCGGTCATTCTTGCGCAGCTTTTCGTCGCTTCCCCTTACTACATTCGCGCGGCGATCGGCGGCCTCAGCCGCAGCGCGGTTGAGCTGGAAGAGGCTGCGGCTCTGGACGGGGCGGACGGACGGCAGATCTTCCGCTTTGTGACTGTCCCTCTCGCCCGCGTCTCCTTGCTGGGCGGGCTGGTTATGACGTGGGCGAGGGCGCTGGGTGATTTCGGGGCTACGATCCTTTTCGCCGGCAACTATCCCGGGCGCACGCAGACGATGCCCCTGGCCATCTATATCGGCTTCGAATTGGATCTCGACGTGGCTTTGGCCTTGTCGGTTGTCCTTATGGCGACCGCGTTCGCCATTCTCCTGCTCGTGAAGTGGCTTCTGGGACGAACCGGATAATTCAGGTCCGGATCTTCACCGTCCAGTCCTCAATTCCGCATTTTGTGGTTCTGACCTGCGACCGGGACAGGAAAGGTTGTTAAGCCTGCCTTGCACTGCTCGCACCACGACTGCTTCTCAACCCGTCATCAAATGGATCACAGTTCTGACGATATCCCAATCATCGAAGCGGTTCCCAACTTTTCGGAGGGCCGCCGCCCCGATGTCATCGACGAGTTGGCGGCGGCAGTCCAGAGGTCCGGCGCCTGGCTTCTCGATCGCACCAGCGATGCAGACCACAATCGCACTGTTCTCACGGTTGCGGGCCCGCCGGAACCGGTTTTGCAGGGGCTGTTCAACGCGGTCGAGGTGGCTGTCGCCCGCATTGACCTCAGGGGGCATCGGGGTGTCCATCCCAGACTGGGCGCGGCCGATGTGGTCCCGCTCGTGCCGATTCGCAACTCTCAACTTGGGGACTGCGCTCGTCTGGCCCGGCACCTAGGTCGTCGCATCGGAGAAGAGTTGGATGTGCCGGTCTACCTCTATGGCGAGGCGGCCACCAGACCTGAGCGGCGCAATCTGGCCGACGTCCGGCGCGGGGAATATGAGGCCCTGGTCCGAGATATTCACGACCCGCGGCGCGCGCCGGATTTCGGTCCTGCCAGGGTGGGCCCTGCGGGCGCGGCTGTTGTCGGGGCCAGGCCTTTACTCATCGCCTTCAACGTCTTCCTGCGCACTGCCGACGTTGCCGTAGCCAGAGCCATCGCCCGCCAGATCCGCGAGCGCGACGGCGGGCTGCCGGCGGTCCGAGCCCTGGGCCTGCTTGTCGATGGGCGGGCACAGGTCAGCATGAATCTCGTCGATTATCGCGCCACATCCCCGCGCGCGGCCGTAGAAGCCATTCGCCGGCAGGCCGCCTGCCACGCCATTGAGCTCGACCGCAGCGAACTGATCGGCCTCATTCCCCAGGATGCCCTGCCAGGATACGAAAAGCAAGACATGGACAGTGCAGGGGAGTCTCTTGCGGCTGGCGCTTTGGCAGCCGCAGCCGATGCGCTTCTGCTGCCGGACCTGAAGGCAGACCGCGTGCTGGAAGTTGCGCTACGCCGCATGTAGGTGGGAGGGGGTGTGACAGCTTTCTGATCGCTCAACCTTGAACAGGGAATGACACAGCCGGCAGAACGAACAGGGATGGTAAACACCTTTGGCATCATATTTGCTTTTTGCCGTCAGACCGTCGGATCCGAGACGGCCGCCGATATACAGTGAACCAAGGGGGTGGTTCAGACAAACGCTTTGGCTTAAGCAGCATGCCATGCTAGAATCAGACGCACTTAGAGGAGACGGTTCCGGCTGTGAGATCTGCAATCTGCCTGACCTTTTTGATTGCCTGTTCTGCGCTGTGCGACAGTTGATCATCCCTAAGTGATCGTACTGATCGCAGCCTTTTTTCGCTCAAATATGCCGCCCGCGGCCCTTTTCAACCGTTTGAAGAGTTGAGCAGCGGGTGAACAGAAACTCAGAAAATGCAGTCTCCCCGCCATGTCGTCTGGTCAGAATGGATTGAGAGCAGCGGCTCGGAGTCAACGCTGCCAACAAGTGGGATGTCCTCCGGCTCTATTCCGTCTGCACAGGGAATAGACCTCGCGATAATCATTGTCAACTACAACGCCAGCGCTCTTCTGTCCGGATGCCTGACATCGGTGTTCGCCTCTGCCGGGGGTTTTTCCTACACGGTATGTGTTGTTGACAACGGCAGCAGTGACGACAGTGTCGCCATGATGAGCGACCACTTCCCACAGGCAGGCCTGATCGTTTCGGAAACCAATCTCGGCTTCAGCGCAGGCAACAACCTGGCTCTACGCCAGCTCGGCCTCTCTGACGGCCAACTGCCGCGCAACGGTCCTTTTCCGCGCTACACTCTTCTTCTTAATAATGACACTGTATTGCCGGCGAACGCACTGGCCGACATGATACAGTTCATGGACGAGCGGCCCGACCTCGGGGTCGCCGGTCCGCGAGTACGACGGCCGGACGGAACGCTCGATTTGGCCTGCCGGCGCAGCTTTCCCACACCTTGGGTGAGCTTCTGCCGCATGACCCGTCTGAGCCGGCTGTTCCCCCGAAGCAAGCGATTCAACGCCTATAATTTGAGCTACCTGCCGGAGGATGCCGTTCATCCTGTGGATTCGGTCGTGGGCGCATATATGCAGGTGCGCACGCAGGCGATTGTGGAGGTCGGGCTGTTGGACGAGGCCTACTTCATGTACGGCGAAGACCTTGATTGGGCAAAGCGCATCAAGAGCGCGGGCTGGGAAGTCTGGTATAACGGCGAGGTTGAGATCACGCATGTCAAAGAGGCCTCCAGCCGCAGGAGCCGCAAGGCCCGCCGCGCCTTCTATGAAGCGATGTGGATCTTCTATCGCAAACATTACCGGGCCAACAGTTCATGGATACTGGACAAACTTATCTGGCTCAGTATTGCTCTGATTGGCGGCGTTGACATTGCCATCCGGCTTTGGAAACTGCGACAGGAGCGGATTTAGCAAAGTTTCGCGTTACAAGCAATATCGAAGACCGGTCCGCCAAGAATTCGTGAAATCAGTTGTGGAAATCTACTTGCCGCCCACTGATGGTCTCAAGCAATAGGCACGATGTGGAAGTCACCGGTTCGGCCGACATCAGAACTTGAGGAGGAGGCTGCGACAGAATCGCGGCCATCCGCGACTGCGGAAGATTCGGCTGCGTTCGAGGAGGGCGTATTCTCCAGTCCAAACGGGAGGTACTCGGCCCTGCGCGCCCAGCGGCCGGGCGTGCCAAAGCGCGCCCAGCTTGTTTTCGCGCTCTCGCTGGCGTTTGTGGATTTGGGGTGCACGTGGCTTGCCTTCTTTCTGGCCCACCGGCTCACTGAGATGAACCTGACGCCGCGTCTGATGGAGCTGCAGCCGGATATCATTGTCGGTCCATTTCTGGAATTCCTGCCATTGCCGGTGACGCAGTCACTGGTGCTGCTGTCGCTCTTCTCTTCGCAGCGCATGTACCAGCGCCGCCGGCCGCTCGGTCAGCTGGATGAGATTTTTCGCACCGCGAAACTTACGACACTCTGCACGCTACTGACCGTCGCTCTGGTGAGCCTTTTTCTGCGGGATTTCGTTTACCACCGCACGTTCCTGGGCTATGCCTGGTTGCTCAACATCATCATCTTGACAGTTGGCCGGACGTTGCATGCGCAGATACAGTGGAATGCCCAGGCCAGAGGAATCGGCGGGGACCGGGTTCTGCTCATCGGCGGCGGCGACTCCGGGCGCATGATCCTGCAGAGGATGCAGGCTAATCCAAAACTGGGCTTTCAGGTAATCGGGATCGTAGATAACAGCAGTACACGTTCCATTCTGAATGTGCCGATTCTGGGCGGCGTCGCCGACATCCCCAGAATTATTGACGAATTTGCAGTCGACGAAGTGATCATCGCCCTGCCGGAAAGTACACACCAGGAATTGATCGGCATCATCAGCCTATGTGAGCGCGAAAAGGTCGGCATACGCGTGCTGCCGGATGCGTTCGGGATTATGGCCAGTGAAGTGACGATTGGCTATCTCGGCGGGTTGCCCTTGGTCACAGTGCGCGACGTGGCCCTCCAGGGTTGGAGACTGACACTGAAGCGCGGGATGGATCTGGTGGGAAGCGCTATCGGCCTGGTCGTACTCAGCCCCTTCCTGATGCTGGTGGCGCTTTTGATCAAACTGGACAGCCCCGGGCCGGTCTTCTACACACATGAACGGATGGGCTTGGACGCCAAGTCGTTCAAGATACTGAAGTTCCGCTCGATGCGTGAGGACGCTGAAGAATCCGGGCCAGGCTGGACGGTTGAGAACGATCCCAGGCGCACCAAACTGGGTGCTTTCATTCGTAGCACCAATATCGATGAACTGCCGCAGTTGATAAATGTTCTCTTTGGCGAGATGAGCCTGGTCGGGCCGCGCCCGGAACGACCGGTCTACGTGGAGCAGTTCCGGCAGATGATTCCACGCTATATGGACCGCCACCGCGAAAAGGCCGGGATGACCGGTTGGGCGGCGGTAAACGGGATGCGGGGCGACACGTCGATCGAGGAGCGCACAAAGTACGATCTCTGGTATATCGAAAACTGGTCACTGGCCCTGGACATCAAAATTATTATTCGCACACTAGGCCAGTGGCTACTCGGGACAAACAAAAACGCCTACTGATTCAACTCGGGTGCATCCCAGATTTGGAGTGGGAACAGTCTGGCGGGGAATCAGTGCCGGCGGTGGCTGGAACTGTTTACCATCTTTTGGCGAGATGCAGTGCAGGCGCCAGGCCGGCCGTACGGTGGAGTCCGTCAGTTGGGGAGGGTGCGAGGGCAGGCACAAGGCCGGCACCTGCGGAGATCTGATGGGATTGGCGGGACGTGGTCTGGCTGGACACCTTCGGTTAGGCTCCTGTTACGAATATCGACACCCGGTCGGCGAGGCATGTTGTTGGGGGGGGCGTTGCGGGGGCGGAGCCCCCGCACAAGGGAGGGCCGAATAGGCCCGACCGCCCAGAACTGCAGCAGTTAGTAGTCAGTAGTTAGAGGTCAGAGAAGGCGCTTTCCTTCGAGTTGATTGAGGACTGGAAACGGCTCTGTTGCTTCTTGAGGCATAAGAAGGTAAAACTCCATTTCGGGATGCACCCTTCAACTCAAATTCCTTGACAACCCTCTGCCCGGTTTGTTACACTCCTTACTCGGCTAGCACTCCCATCACAAGAGTGCTAAGGGCAATTCTCAAACGTCTGATTGCTGCCAACTGTTCAACCGTTCGACTCTCGTTCCCTCGGCCGCGCATTCGGCACGCGGGAGAAAAGAGAGACAGGCGGCAATCCTATCTGCCAGCAGGTTATGACCGAATTGCAGTTGAGCCAGCGCCGTAAACAGGTGCTGCAGATCGTCATCCAGGAATATGTGGAGAATGCCCAACCGGTGGGCAGCCAGTCGATCGCGAAGAAGTACGATCTGGGCGTCAGCGCGGCGACCATTCGCAACGATCTGGCTGCGCTGGAAAAGGCCGGCCTGCTGACCCACCCCCACACCAGCGCCGGGCGCATTCCCACCGACGGCGGTTACCGGTATTTTGTGGCCAATCTGATGGCCCACACCGATCTGCCGTCGCATGAGCGGCACATGATCCGCCATCAGTTCCATCAGGCCCGGCGGGAGATAGATCAGTGGCTGCGTCTCAGCACGGCGGTCCTGGCCAAGGCCTCCACGGGTGCGGCGCTGGCGACCTCCCCGCGCTCCATTTCGAGCCGGGTCAAACACCTGGAGTTGATCGGCATTCAGGATACGGTGGTGCTGCTGGTGCTTGTTCTGGCCACAGGAACGCTGAAACAGCAGTTGATCAACTTGGAACAGCCAATTTTTCAGGAGGAGTTGAGCCGGGCGAGCAACCAGCTCAATGGTGAAATCTCCGGAGCAACGGCTGCCGATCTGCCGGAAAAGCTGGAGGAGTTCACCGGCTTCGCCCGCGAGGTGGGCGAGATTGTGCTGAACACCCTACTCCAGTCGGAAGAGCAGATCACTGACCGCGTTTATCGACACGGGCTGGCACAGGTGCTGGCCGAGCCTGAATTCACGGACGGGCCGCAAGTGAGCCGGATCGTGGAGGTATTCGAACAGCGTACGCTGCTGCAAGAGATATACGATGATGTGATGGAGTTGAGCGACGTACAGGTGATGATTGCCGGAGAAGGCCGTTTTGGCGACATGCAGGACATCAGCCTTGTACTCAGCCGCTATGGGGTACCGGACCGGGTCGGCGGCCTGCTGGGCGTAGTCGGCCCGATGCGAATGCCATACGGCCGGACAGTTGGGGCAGTTCGGTATGTCGCCACACTTCTGAACGAACTGATGCACCAACTCTACGGCCCAAGCCGTTAGACAACATATTTGCGTAACAGGACCATACATGAGTAAACAAGAAGACGCAGCGGTAGAACCGGATAACGGTCAGGTGCCTGAAGAGGCTGTTCTGGAGGCGGAGGGGTCTGACGCAAGCGGTGTATCCGACAGTGAAGAGACTGAAGAACGGGACGAAACGCCCGAAGAGACGATCGTCCGGCTTCAGTCGGAGTTGGAGGAGGCGCAGGTGCAGGCTGCCAGCCACCTCGACAAGATGCAGCGCACCGTCGCCGAATATGAGAACGCGGGCAAACGCCGCGAGCGGCAGAACGAGGAACGCATAAAGCGAGCCACGGAAAGCATGTTACGCCAGCTGCTGCCCGTTCTCGATGACCTTGAGCTGGCCTTTCAGAACGTGCCGAAAGGCGTACCGGGAGAGGACCAGGCCTGGCTGCAGGGATTCGAGCAGATTCAGCAGAAGCTTCTGGAAATACTGGCCAGTTCAGAAGTCGAGCCGCTGGCCAAGAGTGGTGAATTCGACCCGAATCAACATGAGGCCATTTCGAATGAGCCGAACGAAGATGTTCCCAGCGGGCACATCATCCAGACCTTACGCACCGGCTATCGCATCCAGGACCGGATCCTGCGTCCGGCGCTTGTCCGCGTTGCGCAGTGAATAGCTGGGCGCTTTTCTCCTTCCTCTAAATGGTTGCCTTAACCCGGCCCGCCGCGGCCAGCCGCCTTCGAGACCCCCATCGGGGCATTCGGCCCTTTGATGTTGGGCGTGATCTGCGCGCCGTTTCCAGATTGATCACCGAGGCTTTTGCCGAAGAGCTGGATGAACAGGGCGAGGCTGCGCTGCGCGAGCTGCGGATTCTCGGTTATATGAGCGGGCTGGTGCGCATTCTTTACCGCAGTACCGGCGAATTTCGGAATGTCTTCAACGGTTTTGTCTGGGTGGAGAACAAGCGGGTAGTGGGGAACGTGACGGTGCAGCGTGCGGCCAGCGGCAGCGGGCGCTGGCAGATCGCAAATGTGGCCGTCTCCCCGGCTTGGCGCGGGCGCGGAATCAGTCGCGCGCTCATGGAGCATGCCCTGGAGTACATCCGCGACATGGGCGGGTCCTGGGCTGTGCTGCAAGTGCGAGGGGAAAACGAGATCGCGCGCGGCCTTTATGAACGGCTTCGCTTCGAAAACATGGGGGGGACGTCCGAACTTTACGCGCCTGGCGCGCCGAGGCGGGTCGCATTGCCGGTACTGTCCAACCTGCAGGCGTTCTCTCCGTCCGACAGCAATCTGCTCTATGATCTGGCCACCAGCCGGCCCAACGCCGAATTCCAATGGTGGCGGGCCGTAAGGCGAGACGACTTCCAGGTTCCACTCGAAAAGCGCATTGGTGAATTGGTGAACAGGCTTGTCGGCCGCCAGCGGATTTATCGCTACGCTATCCGCGACTACAGCAGCCGCTTTGAAGGTGCAATCCAGGTGACCGCCCGATGGTGGCAGGGGGAGCACCATATTCGTCTCTGGCTGCGGCCCGACGCCCAGGAACAGTATGCCCAGCCGCTGGTTTTGAGCGCGCTGGCACTTCTGCAGGATTCTCCCCGCTGGCCGTTGCGGGCCACTGTGAGCACACAGGACGAAATCGCGGCGCAGACGCTGCTGGACCACGGCTTTGCCGTGCGCAGCACGTTGTACACGATGCGCCTGCGCATGTAGGAATGATGACGCTTATTCTTCGGCTGGTCGGGAACGCCATCGCCCTGTACGTGGCGTCAACACTGATTGACGGCATTCAGTTTGGCGCCGGTGGCGAGGTGGATTTCGGCAGCCTGCTGGCGGTCACCCTGATCTTTGGCGTTGTCAATGCTGTCATCAAACCGATTGTCCAGGTGGTGACCTGCCGGCCTTTCTGGTCACGCTCGGTCTGTTCACCTTTGTAGTCAACGCCCTGATGCTGCTCTTGACCGGCTGGCTGGCCGGTCTGCTCAACGTCGATTTTCAGGTAGACGGCTTTGGCCCTGCCTTCCTGGGCGCCGTCGTCATCAGTTTCGTCAGCTTTCTCCTCAGTCTGTTCATCTCCGCTGAGAAAGACGACAAAGATTGACCGCAGTTCACGTGCGACGCCGCGCGTTGACCTGCATCCGAACTCCTCTTCACATTACAGTTCAGGTTACCGCTGGGGCACACCATGCGCGCTACCTTTCTCCACATGGCCGACTGCCATCTCGGTTATCGGCAGTACAACAGCCGGGAGCGTCAGAACGACTTCACCCGCGCCTATCTTGAGATTATTGATGCGGCCATCGGTTCCAATGTCGATTTCGTGCTGCTGGCCGGTGATCTTTTCGAAAAACGCGCTATCGACCCGATTACGCTTAGTCATGCCATCACGGGCCTGGAGCGGCTGAAAGAGGCAGGCATACCCTGCCTGGCGGTGGAGGGCAACCATGAATTGGCCTACTATCGCGACAGTATCGGATGGGTACGATTTCTGGCCGAGCGGGAACTGCTGGTTCTGCTCAACCCACATTTGGACGGGGAGGAGGTCGGGCTCCCGCCCTACGAAAGACGCGAGGGGGCCTATGTGGAACCGGTACCGGGCCTGCGGGTCTACGGTATGCGCTACTACGGCAGTGCCGCGGCACCGGTCGTGCAGCGGGTGGCGGGTGCGCTGGCGGCGGCCGACAGACAGGGAGTAGAGTACACGATTTTCATGGCGCACGCTGGCGTTGAGAGAGTACTCGACCACCAAGGCGGCGCGCTGAGCCACCGCGAGCTGGCTCCTCTGCGACCCCATGTGGACTATCTGGCGCTGGGCCACTTCCATAAGCCTTTCGAGTTCGACGACTGGATCTATAATCCCGGCAGCCCGGAGACCAACTCACTGACTGAGGCGGCCTGGCGGGAGCGGGGATACTATCTTGTGGAGGTGGATACGGAGGCGGAGCCTAAGCACCGCCCAGTCCTGCACGCAAATCCCCGGCGTGCATTTGAACGCCTGTTCTTCAAGGTCGACGCGTGCGAGACGCCGGCCGACCTGGTCGGAGAGTGCAGGGGTTATATCGAGCGTCAGCGCCGTCAGTTCAGTGGTAAAGAACCGGTGGTCGAACTGCGGCTGAGCGGAGTGCTCCTTTTCGACCGCGGCGGACTGGACTTGAAACGGCTAGAGCAAGTAGTTGAAGAGCAATACAAGCCGTTGCTCTGCTTTGTACGCGATGACACGCGAGCCTCGGAGTTTGCAGTGGGGGCGGATCAACATCTCGGCCGACGGGAGCTGGAGCAGCAAATCATTGCCGGTCTTCTCGAACGGGACAACCGGTTCCGCGACCGAAGCAGCGCATGGACCGAACTGACGCTCACGATTAAACAGTTAGCCGTCAGCGGCGCTTCTGCCGACGCGATTCTGGAGGAGCTGGCAAGGGGCGAGGAGAGGATTCTGCAGGGAGAAGAGACGCAATGTTGATCCGTTCGCTGACCCTGGAAAACGTCAAGAGCTACGCACAGGCAACGGTCGAATTCAGCCCGGGCACGAACGCGATTGTCGGCCCCAACGGGGCGGGAAAGACGACAATACTCGAGGCCATCGGCTTTGCCCTTTTCGATCATCTTCCCTATAGCCGGCCCGATTTCGTGCGGGCAGGTCAGAGGACGGCGAGCGTGGCGGTCGATTTTCTCAGCGATTACGATGAGCGCGTGTATCAGGTCGTGCGAAGCTTTGGCAGTAGTAGCGCTTATGCGATCTTGGATCCGGAACTCGCCATACGAATGTGCGAGGGCAAAGCTGACGTTATGCAGTTCCTGCGTCTGCATCTAGACATCGACCCTGACACCGGGCCGGAGGATCTGTTCAGAAACGCTGTGGGCGTGCCCCAAGGCAGCTTTACTGTCTCCTTTCTGGAGACGCCCAGGGTCCGTAAGGCCGTATTCGATCCGTTCCTGAGAGTAGCTGAATACCGCCGGGCGTGGGAAAGGCTGCGCGAGCCGCTCAACTTGCTCAACCAGCGACAGAGAGATCAGTCAGAAATAATCAGTGGGCTAAAAGGCGAACTGATCCGCCTGCCAACTGTAGAGGACGAAGCCAACACTCTGGCGACCCTCATCAGCAAGGCAGAGGTTGAACTGCGCGACTCGCAGACTGAGTTGGCTGCAGCCGAATCCGCCCGGCAAACGATGGAGGCGAATCGGCAACGGCAGCAAGAGTTGCAACGCATGGTAGAGGTGCAGCAGCAGTTAGTGGCCGAAAGAGAGCGGACACTGGTTGCGGCGCGGCAGCGGTTGACAGAGAGCAAGGAGGCGGCAGCAACTGCGGAAGCCAACCGAGCCGGCCATGAAGCCTACGGTGCCGCGCTACTGGCACAAAGCGCCGTGAATGAACGGATGGCGCAGCGTCGGCGGCTGGAAGAGGACCGCGCCGCCGCCCAAGAGCTATTGGCCCGGGCGGAAACGCAGGCGGATGCCCAGGAGGGCGCGCTGGCTGAGATCGCGGAGGCCGAGAAGACGGCCGCGGCGTTGGCGGATGCGGCAACTGAGCAGGAACATTTGGAAGCCGAACTTCGGGATGCTCAGCGGCAGGCGGATCGGATGAAAGATGCCGACGCGCGAGTGCAGCGGGAACAGGCTGCCGTCGACGCTGCGCAGGCGCGGCTGGACAGTATGGGCAGGGAACTGGCCCAAGCCGAGGAGATCGAAGTATCGTTGGAGCCCCTGCAGACGCGCCTGGAAACTTTGCAGCAGATGAAATCCGCCGAACAGGCCAATGAGGCCCGAATAAAGGCGGAACAGGAGACGGTCCTAGAGCAGGGCCAGCGGTTGCGGACTTCGGAAACATCGCCAATCTGTCCTATCTGTGAGCAGCCCCTGTCTGCGGACGATCGTCAGCGGCTGCTAGAACGCCTCCGCACGCGCTGGGCGGAGTTGAACAAAGCATCAGAGGCCGCCGCGAAGGCGGCCCGTCAGGCAGAAGAGGAACGGCTGCAGGCCCGCGCTACCCTCAGTCAGCGGGAGCAGACCTTGCGTGCTCTCCCGCGTCAGGTCGCGGTCGAAACAGCCGAGAGAGAGTTGGCCGCGTTGAGGACCCAGTTGACCGAAGCCAGCGACGCGGCGAAGGCGCTGAAAGAAGGACCGCGACGGCTGGGGCAGCTACAAGAGAGGATGAAAGCGCTGGGCGACCCGCGGCGACGGCGAGATGCGGCTCTTGAGCAGGCGCGGGGGCGAGAGCGGGTCGAAGAGGCTCTGCAGCAGCAACGGGCTCAGGCCGAGCAACAGCGAAACGCACTCGCGGAGCTTGACGGGCGGATGGCAGAATTCGCCGGCCTGGACGCTGAGACTGCCCGCATCTCTTCCCGGTTGGCGAAGTTCCAGTCAGCCGACGATCTCTACCGGCGCAATCAGGATGCAGCCGAAGCGCTTCCGCAACGCCTGCAAGAGTTCTCCGAGGCGGAGAAGGCATTGGAGTCGGCGCAGAATCGATTCGAGGAAGGGCAAAAACGGCTGGCAGCCAGCAGGCGCGATTTCGATGAAGAGAGCTTCCGGGAGGTGGTGGCTCAGGTGGAGAAGCTCCGCAGCCGCCGTGTACGGCTGGAGACGGAACTGGGCCAGTGGCGTGAACGACTCGACCGGGCCAAGGGGGAGATCGCCCAACTGCAGATCTTGAAGAAGCGGCTCACCGCTGCCCGGTCCCGGCACGAGAGGCTGGTGGAGCGGGAGGAGATCTTGCGGTTTCTGCGCTCGGTGGTACAGGAGGCTGGACCGCACGTAACGAAGGCGCTGGTCCAGCAGATCAGTTACAGTGCCAATAAGTTGTTCGGCCAGATCATGGAGGACTACACGCGCACGCTCCGCTGGGAGGAGGACTACGGGATCATCCTAGAAGTGGATGGTCGTGATCGGGCATTTTCCCAATTGTCCGGCGGCGAGCAGATGAGCGCAGCGCTGGCGGTACGGCTGGCGCTGCTACAGGAGATGAGCAGTATTGGCGTAGCCTTCTTTGACGAACCAACCACCAATCTGGACGAGACCAGGCGCGGCGCGCTGGCGCGGCAGATCGTGGGTGTGCGCGGCTTTGAGCAGCTCTTTATTATCAGCCACGACGATTCGTTCGAACAGGCAACGGAGAAGCTGATCCGGGTAGAGAAGCGAAACGGGGCAAGCGAGATTCATTACGAGTGAGACCGGTTAAACGGGGGCTCACTCGGCGGCTGCGACCAGGATCTGTGCGGCTTTGGGAATGCCTCCCAGGGAGGCAAACTCCTCTTGCAGGGTGGCGGCGTTCAGTCGGGCAGGGGCGTCGTCAGCCAGTATCTTTTGCAGGGCTTCCGCTGCCAGTGGGACGGTCAGCAGATTGGGTGGGATATGGTAGCCGACGCCGCTGCGCGCGACCCCACTTGCCTGACGGGCCTGGTCTGCGGCCTTGGGCACGACGATCTGCGGAATTCCATGCGTAACCAGAGCGTGGGTCGTGCCGGCGCCGCCATGGTGGATCGCGGCGGCGGTGTGGGGCAACACCTCTGCAAAGCGGATCCTGTCCACCAGAACTGAAGACTGCGGCAGTCCGGTCCGCAGAGCTTCGACCTCGCGCGTGGTCCAGCCGCCCTCCGTGCCGACTTCGGCAAAGCCTTTGCCGACCGCCAGGATCGGTACGCCTCCCACGTCTTCCGCGGCGCGGGCCGCGATTAAGAAAAAGTTAATGTCCCTGGTAAATGCGGTACCGAGGGTGATGAAGATCCATGGACGATCGCTTGGAAGTTGGTCGAGCCAGGGGGATTCGGACGGCAGGGGAGGAGGGGCGAGCCCGCCGACCATTCGTGTCTGCGGCAACAGCCGGGCTCCGGCATACCAGCGGGGGCTCCAGTAGGTCAGATGTAAGGAGGGAGAGCGCAACGCGGCTGGACCGTGCAGCGCCCAGTTGACGCCGGTCGCGCCAAAATCGGCGAGCAGCTCGTCCACTCGGGCCTGAGCCAGTTTTCCGACTGCGCCGGGCGCGTCTGCTTTGGGGCCTGGCGACTGTGTCTGCAGGGCCGGCCAACCGGCGACGGCGAAGGGCACGCCCAGTAGTTCGGCGGCGATGCCGGCCGCGGCGGTGAACATCTCGCTGACGATCAGATGCGGGCGAAAACGCCTGGCCACCTCGACAAGCTCAAGCGTAGCTGCACGTACGCGCGCCACGTCCAGCCACTGATCCAGTGAGCGGATCATGCGCAAACGCTGGAACTCATCTTCTGAAACTGTGTCTTTCTGTATAGGGGGCGGCGGCGGCCAGCGCCAGCCGGTCTCTTGCAGGATATGGATGGGAACGCCCTGTGCCGCGAGCTGGCTTTGCAGTTCACGGCCGGTGGCCCAGAGGACATCGTGGCCCGCCCGCATCAGTTCGACAGCCGTGGGCAGATAGCCACCCCAGTCGAGGTGGCCCGCCAGTTGCGCGGATACACAAAGAAAGCGCAAGCAGCACTCCTCAGCCACCGCAGCCGGGAACAAGGCGGAACAGCATGCCTTGCCCGGTCCCGATCCAGACTGCCCCGTCCGGTGCGGTCGTGACCGCTTGCACGGGCCAGTTGTGCATGATCCGTTCGGCGATAATCTGGCCGCCCGAGTTCGCCATCCGGAACAGACCGGGATCGCGCCCGTAGTTGGCGAAGAAGATGGTGTCGTAGGCCCAAGTGATGCCGGTGGGTGCGGCCGAGTTGGGGAGAGTCAACACAGGAGCGGTCCACCAATCTTTGTTGACCCCGCCCAACGCCAGCGGGAAGCCATAGAAAGGGGTAGCGTTTACGTCGCCCGCATTGGCGGCAGCGGAGAGGGTACGCGGATCCAGCAGGTCGACTTCGTCGCCGGCGTTGAAATCACCGTGCACGTTAGTGGCGCCATTGTCGGTAAACCAGATGCGCCCGAACGGGTCGACGGCGATGCCGTAAGGGTTGCGCACACCGCGCGCCGCGGTCTGAAAAACGCCGATTGAGCGTTCGGCGAGCAGCCGGTCGAGCCGGGCGCGTACGATTCGGGCAGCGAAGGGATTGCCGCCCGCAGCCACGTTAGTGGCCAGAGTTTCGGCGGGAAGTTCGCCATCATGAAGAACGATTATGCCGTCCGAGTAGCCGTCCCGGACACCGCCGGCGGAAACATAGACCCAGCCGTCGCTGATCACGAGACCGTTGTTGGCATGGTAAAGATGGCCTGCGACGGCGAAGCCGCCGGCCAGAGGTTCATATCCGCCGCCGTCGACGATGCGCCCCACTTCACCGGCACGATTCAGGTAGAGCGCGCCCGCATGCCAGGCCATTCCTGTGACACGGCTGGATTCACGAAGGATCTCATAGTAGCTGTCCCTGGAAACGCTGTGCCAGATGGCGATGGAGCGGCTGGCGTTATAGGGATCGTAGATGATATTGGGATCGAAGTTGCCGGAGGCCGGATGGTCCAAGGCGATGAACAGTCTGCCGTCCGGGGCGAAAGTCAGAGCGGTGATGCTGAATTTGTCCTGTAGTTTGTCGGCAAGGAACTGCTCTGCACAGAAGCCACCCTGGGGAACCAGCCAGGGATCGGATTCGGACGGGGGGTTCAGGTTGAGGGGGGCGGCGCGAATGCCAACAGTACCGGCAGCCATACCTCTGGGTGGGGGGGCGACTGCACTGTTTCGTGTATTTTCTTCCGGTTTGGCTTCGGCATTGCCGCCCGCGTTTGTACCATCGCCGGATTCAACACTGTTGGCAGGTTCGTCGGAGGCCGGAGGAGGCGGTGTACTGACCGTCTCCACTTGCGGCAGATACGCAGCGATCTGCTCGGCGCTGGGAATGGCGGCACAACTTGCGGGAAGAACGAGTTGTGCGCTGACGTAGGGAATGGTACCCCCTTCTTGGGAACATTCATTTGGCAACGGGTTGAAATCTTCGCCCGACAGACGCAGCCACATTTCGTACACAGGCACCGGCTCTGTGCCCTGCCTGGTCGCGCCGGTTACGATCCAATCGTAGAGCAGTGCTTTGTCGTCCTCACCGAGCTCCCCCACCAGCGGCATTTCCCCGGACCAGACCTGCGTCCAAAGTGTGGATGCGGCCGGGACGCCCGGTTGTACTACGGGTCCGTTCAATCCGCCGGCCATCAGGGGTTCATACTCGGTCACCTGCAGCTCCCCCTGCTTCACAACAGCGCTATGACAGGCGCCGCAGTTCTCTTCAAGAAGAGGCTGAATGTCCCTATCGAATCCCGGCGCGGCGATTGGAATTCGGCCGAGGGAGCGGTCGAGTGAGACAAAAGGGGTCGCTTGCTCCTGTCCGAAGACCGCCTCAACGCGTACCAGCGTGCCTGCGGGCACGCGACCCAGAAGGCAGCCTTCGAAATGGGGTCGATTGCGCACATTGGCGTAGCGTTGCAACACCGCATAGACCGGCTGGCCCCCGGCAAGACAAGAGATGGCTTCTTCCATTCCATGGATCAGGGCAATGTCAGCGGTCCCACCCATAGGATCGGGGTGTGCTGCAGGCGGCGGCGGCACTTTTTTCTCTGGATTGGTAGTTCCAGCGGCGTCGCCACCTTGAGAACTGAACGGGCCAATCGGTTGAAAGACGCATGCGCCGAGTAACAGAGCCGCACAGATGAGTAGTGGGATGGCAGGCAACGGGGATGGACGGCGGCGATGACTCATTGAAAGAGAACCTGTACGCGAGGCTGCATGGGGGGCGCCCTCATTCGTGGAAATGCTGCGCCCGGATGAGTTCCTAATTCCCTGTGATTGAGTCGGAAACTGCCGTAATTTCTGTCAACGTACGACGCGCGACGGAGATGTCCATCTGAATCTGGGCGACGAGCTCCTCCAAGCTGTCAAAACGTTGCTCGTCGCGCAAACGAGACACAAAGGAGATGGTGAGTTCCTTTCCGTACAATGAGTCGGGCTCGCCAGCCGCTGGATAGTCGAGCAGATAGGTCTCGATGCGGTGTCGGCGTCCGTCTACAGTGGGCCGCACTCCGATGTTGGTTACGCTGGCGCGAGGGTGGGGCGAACAGTTGTCCGGCAGATATGCCCAAGTTACGTATACCCCGTCGGCGGGGATGAGCTTCTGCGGAATGGGCCGGATGTTGGCGGTGGGCACGCCGATCTGGCGCCCGCGACGTTCACCCTCTTCGACGATGCCGGCGATCTGGTAGGGCCGACCCAGCATCTGCGCGGCATCCTGTACGGCGCCAGCTAAGAGTGACTGACGGATCAGGTGGCTGTGGACCTCTCCATCTTCAGATGCAAACGGTTCGATCACCGACAGCTCATAGCCGAGTTGGGTACCCAGCCCCCGCAGAAGGTCGACATTGCCGCTGCGCCCCCGGCCCAGCGCGAAATCGGGCCCCACTATGAGCCGGGCTAGCCCCAAACGTTTGACGAGAAGCATCATAAACCGCTCGGGCGTCAGGCTGGCCAAAGCCATGTCAAAGGGCTGAATGATGCCCAGATCCAGACCGAACGGTTCGATCAAGCGCAGACGCTCCTGTGGCGTGGTCAGGAGGCACAAGGTAAGGTCCGGCCGCAGCACGGAAATTGGATGGGGATCGAACGTGAGCAGGGCTGTCTTGGCGGTGGTAGCATGGCCCGCCGCTTCAGTCTGCAGGGTGCGCAAGAGGGCCTGGTGGCCCAGATGCACACCATCGAAGTTTCCAATCGTTAGAAAAGTTGGGCCGGGAAACCGGAGAGATCGCAGATCGCTACGCCAAATTCTCATCTCAGATCAGTTTCTGGTTCTTGACGTGGATTCCGTTTGCCACCCGTGCTCTCCGGCAGTCTGCCCGGCAGGAACGTTGGCGTTCCGCCTGCCCCTACGCGATTCGAGAAGTGGTAAGAAGATATTCTTTGACCTGTAAGTGCATTCGTCACATACGGCGGCGAACTATGAGAGACTCCCCAACTGTTGGGCGAGCCACTTTTCGGCTTTCCATACTGTGCCGTTTCCGTTCCCTTCGGCGGCACGTGCGCGTGCAATTCCCAGGAAGCGGCCGCGGTGATCGTAGGCGGCCGCAAGCCCAACCAAGCGCCCACCGTCCGAGCTGCGGGAGTTGGAAAGGGAGGGCTCGTCGGCAGCGGGTGCGCGACTCTGGTAAATTTTTTGCCCGTGACCCAGCCGGAGTTGCTCCTCTTCACTGACGGTCAGTCGGGGCATTCCCAGGCCGGCATCGGGCGCCAGCAGCAGCTCGCCCAGCTTGCCGGCGGCCGCTGCGCTTTCAATGGCCGGCAGATCTGAGGCGTCGGCGACAGAAAACGGGCCGGCTTCCAACCGGCGCAGGTAGCTCAAGTGACCGGCCGTGCCCAACGCCTGCCCCAGCGCGTGGGCCAGGCTGCGCACGTATGTGCCGGCGGAACAGCGAATCCGTAGAGATATTGTTGCGGGCGACGCGTAGGAAAGAAGCTTAATCTGGTGAAGGGTAACCTCACGCGGCGCCACATTTACGGCCTCGCCGCGCCGGGCTTTGCGATGCAGACTCTCACCGCCCTGCTTTAGTGCCGAGTAAACCGGTGGCAACTGTGAAATCCGGCCGCGGAAGGCAACCAGAGCAGCCTCCACGTCGGCGTCGGTCAGAGACGGAACCGGGGCCCGGGCGACGGTCCGGCCGACAGCGTCGTAGGTATCGGTGGCGCGGCCCAGCGTTACGCGGGCCTCGTATGTTTTGTCATGCCCCTGATAGTACTCAACCAGTCGCGTGGCCACGCCCAGGCAAAGTACCAGAAGTCCGCTAGCCATCGGGTCCAGTGTGCCGGTGTGGCCGATGCGTCTTTGCCGACTCAAGCGGCGGACGCGTTGCACAATGTCGTGGCTGGTAGGCAGATCCGCGGAGACGGGCTCGCCGGCGTTCGTATGTGAGCTTGGGCGGCCCGGTTTATCGACAAGGAGAATTCCATGTAGATCGGTCATGGTGCTGGTTCGTTGACGGCGTTTCCCCCTGTCCTCTAACCCCTATCGCCAACGATACTCTGGCGGCGCAGTTCGTGCAGCGCGCCCACAACGCGAACCGAGACCTCCTGCAACGTGCCTGCAACGGTGCAGCCTGCTGCCGGAGGATGTCCACCGCCGCCGAATGCGAAGGCCACCTGGCTCACATTGAACCCGGGCTTGGCCCGAAAACTGCATTCAATCAACTCCTGTCCGTTTTTGGCAAAACGTTGGGCGAAAGTAGCGCTGATGTCGGCCTCTCTCACGGTGACGAGGAAGTTAGCCAAGCCGTCGCTCTGGTGAGGTTCGACACCACTTCGCTGACGGCTCTCAGCGTTGAGAGTGGCCCAAATGATGCCGTCATGCATCTGCACATTTGCCAGACCGGCCCCCCAGAGCTTAACCAGGCTGAACGACCTGCTGTCCAAGGTGTTGCGAACGACATAGTCCAGACTTGCACCGGCGTCCAACAGCCGCAGGCTCGCCTGCAGGACATTCGTATTCGTGTTGGCGGTCCGAAAACAGAGGGTATCGGTCACGAGGCCGGTCAGAAGGGAGATGGCGATCTCCTCAGATAGGGGCACATTCAGGGCATCGGCCAGGTGAATAAGCATCTGGCATGTGGCTGCGCAGCCTGTATCTACCCAGTTTTCGGTGCCGAAAAGGGTATTGGTAATGTGATGGTCTATGACGACAAGGGGAACCTGATTGTGGATCTCGGGTCTGTAGACGGTGCCCATCCGGTCAATGCTGGAGGTGTCGAGGCAGACGATGAGATCGTAACTATGCGCGACCTCTGCCGGCCCGATGATTTTCTCCACTCCGGGCATGAACTGGAACTCCGGCATCGCTTCGTCCTGAAGGGCGAGGACAGGCCGTTTTCCCAGCGAACGCAGAATGCTGCCCAAGCCGAGCAGGCTGCCGACCGCGTCGCCGTCCGGGCTCACATGGCTGACACAGAGGATATTGTTGCTGGATTCCAGGAGACTGAGCAGGAGAGGGGGCGGCGGGACGCCCTCTTGGCCGCATGCAGCACCCTGCTTGAGCAGGGACGCGTTCAGGGTCATGCATCCTCTTTCTGAGCATCGATGGAGGAGAAATCCGGGGAAGAGAGTGAAGAGGACGAAGGTGAAAGAGAACTCCTTTCGTCCTGTTGACGACTCTCTCGTTCCTCGGCGATACTCTGCAAAAGTGCGTCCACCCGAGCGGCCTGGTCGGGGGTATCGTCATAGTAGAAGAGCAGTTCCGGTACGGCGCGGAACGTTAAGCTCTGGGCCAGTTGGCGTCGCAGGAATGGGGCGGCTTTCTTAAGTCTGGCGAGGACCAAGCTGCGCTGGATGTCGCTATCCTGATGGATGTAGACCTTGGCCACGCGCAGGTCGCGGCTGACCACCACGTTGGTCACCTCCAGCAGTTCCAGCGCCGGGTCATCGAGTTCGGCGCCGATCAAGATAGATAGTTCCTGATAGAGCAGTTCTGCTGCCCGCTCCTGACGAATTGTGGTCGTCATCATTACCATGCCGTCAGTTGTTCGTTCTGGTTGTCAGGCACACGAGCCCACTATAAACCATAAACCGAAAACCAGAAACTATTATCGCACCTGTTGCCTCTCGAAGACCTCGATGATGTCGCCTTCCTGGAGGTCTGAATTGACGCCGGCCAGATTGATGCCGCACTCATACCCGGCGCGTACATCGGTGACATCTTCGGTAAAGCGCTTGAGGTTTTCGATGGTCGTGGTGATAACGGTGGCGTCGTTGCGGAGCAGCCGGGCCTGGCTGTTGCGTCTGACGACACCGTCCAGCACCATGCAGCCGGCGATCAAGCCGCCGCGACGCACGCGGAACATCTGGCGCACCTCGGCATGGCCGGTGACTACCTCTTCGAAGATCGGGTCCAACATTCCGCTGAGCGCCTGTTCCACGTCTTCGATCAGGTTGTAGATGATCTGATAGTGCCGAATCTCGACGCCGGACTGTTCGGCGCGCACCAGAGCGGCCTTGTCGATGTTGACGCCGAATCCGATGACGATCGCCTGACTGGCTTCGGCGAGCATGACGTCCGATTCGGTAATGTCGCCCACAGCCGACTGCATGATCTTGACCTTGACCTCATCGTTCTCAAGCTGTTCGAGGCTGTGAATGATTGGGGCCAGCGTACCTTGCGCATCGGCCCGCACGATAAGATTGAGGGTTTCGGCTTCGCCGCCTTCGACACGGGCGAACATATCCTCAAGCGTCATCGGCAGGGGTGAGGCGTCCCGAGTATTCTGAGCGGCCTGGTTTTGCCGTTCGGCGGCAAGCGTGCGGGCCGCTCTGTCGTTCTTGGTTACGCTGAAGACCTCGCCGGCGGCTGGGACGCCATTGAGGCCGAGAATTACGGTCGGCGTGCTCGGCCCGGCCTTCTTCAATTGATTGCCCTCGTAGTCGGACATTGCTTTGACACGCCCCCAGTTTTCGCCGACGACCAGCGAATCCCCGCGTTTCAGGGTCCCGTTTTGTACGAGCAGGGTTGCTGTGATTCCGCGCTGCTTATCCAATTGGGCTTCGATCACGGTGCCGACACATTGTCCGTTGGGATTGGCACTGTGTTGGTCCAATTCGGCGACGACAAGGATATTTTCCAACAGGTCATCGACACCGTCGCCGTTGAGGGCGCTGATTGGAACGGTGATGGTTTCTCCACCCCATTCCTCAGGTGTCAGGTCTTCGGTTGACAGTTCCTCCATGACGCGGTTTATGTTAGCGCTGGGACTATCGATTTTGTTGATGGCGACGACAATTGTCACGTCTGCTGCCCTGGCATGGCTGATCGCTTCCCGGGTCTGGGGCATAATGCCATCGTCGGCGGCGACGACGAGGATGACGATGTCGGTAACCTGCGCGCCGCGAGCCCGCATTGCAGTGAATGCCTCGTGTCCTGGTGTGTCCAGAAAGGTTATCTTTTTGCCGTCGACTTCCACCTGATAGGCGCCGGTATGCTGGGTGATGCCGCCGGCCTCGGTATCGACTACGTTGGTGCGGCGGATACGATCGAGGAGCGTTGTCTTGCCGTGATCCACATGGCCGAGGACCGCCACAACAGGCGACCGGGGCTCGAGGTTTTTTTCCGCTTCTTCGGCCACGACCTCCTGGATCATCACCCGTTCTTTTGGTCTTCGATCTTCGTCGGGCGTCTCTTCCGGCTCTTCGTCCTCCACGACCGGCCAGAGCACCTCGATTCCGAGTTCTTCACCCACGATGGCGGCTGTATCGTGATCGAGAGTCTGGTCGATGGGCGCCATAATGCCGAATTGCATAAGCACTTTTATGAGATCGATTGGACTGCGATCCATTCTTTCGGCCAATGCGCGGACGGTAACATACTCCTCCACTATGATGGAAGTAGGCAGCCCAGCGGCTTCACCGTTGGAGGCGTCGTCAGCCGGGCTGCCATTCTGAATCTTCATCGGATCTTGCGTTGCGGCTGCCATTTTGGCCTTCCTTTCATCTATCGTTTTCGATTCCCAGCTCTACATGCCGCCATGCAGTTGAAGACTGACAGCGAAAACATCCCTCTGTCTTCAGAGAAGAGGAAGCTGAGAGGCGTTTACGCTCCGAGTTGCGAGCACCTTCTCAAACTTTACACAGGTTTTTGGTTGGGATGGAATGCATGCACAGGTGTATGCGGAGGAGGCCAGAAGCGGGGCGCCAAGAGGCGGTTACGGTAGAAAGACAAGTCGTTACACGAACATCCCTCTCTTCCCTGTAGCCTTCCCCCTCTCCATCCCAAACTGCAATACAGCCAATGTTAGCCCACCATTCCGACACATGTCAGGGAGCGGACAATCGGCTTGCGTTCATTGGAAAATTCCTGTCAATCAGCGAATAGCCCTCACTTTGGACTGTTCCATCTGCGTTGGGCAAGAACGTTTGAAGCCCATACCAAGCTATCACAGCCCTCCCCACTATCACACAGTTCACAGTTCTGACGGTCCGCGTGAAAGACGTTTATGTGGGGAGGAGACTCCAGTAAGAAATAGTTAGACGTTTAGTAAGGTTTTTTCTCCTTGCTAGGCGGTCTCGTCGGACACTTGTAATAGAGTTGAAACAGACGCAGACAGTGTCATCAGATTTTCTGCGCTGATTTTTGTTCGCAGCGCTTTCTGAATCAATGCACCAGCCAGCGCCTTTTCCCAACAGGTGACCTGCGGGTGGACATAGGCACCGCGCCCGGCCTTTTTGCCGGTTTCATCCAAGAGGACTCCATCGGCAACCCGGACCAGACGAATGAGGTCGCGCTTTCCATCAGACTCACGGCAGGCGATGCACATTCGTTGGGGGGCCTGGAAGACGCCCCGCCTCTGTTTCGATCCCTTTCCCCGTTTTGCCATTTCCGGTGTTGCGCGGCAGATGAAATATTTCAGGCACGATACACGAACCAGCAGCCACCTTACAGATCAAACTCATCGTCATCAAATTCTTCCAAGTCGACTTCAAGTCCCCGTGCCCGGCGCGTTCTCTGACGCCTCGGCTGCCTCTTCTGGGTTGCCTGGCCGCCGCGGCGGGCCCTGCTGCGACCGGGTACCTGCTCGTCAAGCTCATCATCGGAGTCTTCAGCCGTGTCCAAAGAACCGAGCAGTTCGGGGGGCACTTCCAGGTCGTCCAGCGAACCGATGACGGGGCCTGTCGAGCTTCCCTGCTGGCGAGCGGCCATGCGCTGCCGCAGCATATCGGCGGTAATAACCTGGGGCAGATCTTCGGGTCTGAGAGTGCGTTCCGGCTCGGGCTCTTCCTCTGCAGCTTCCACCGGCAGTTCCGAGGGATGAAGGGCGGGCAGTTCGCTCACTTCTTCCACATCAGGACTATCATCACTCTCTTCTTGGACGTCCTCCTCTTCGTCCAGCGATTCACCGAAGCTAACCGGCTCCGGCTCATCCACGGCGAAATCTTCGAAGGCAAGGCCAGAGGGCTCTTCCTCCTGGACGGCCGCGGCGGCGCGCTCGAAAGCGCTCAGCGCCTCCTCGGCGTCGACGCCAAGGCCGCGTCCTTCTTCTTGCGCGGGGAAGGTTTCGGGCCACTCGGCAGGTGTGCCTTGGTCGGCCGATCTGCTGGCGGCGTCGCGTCTTTGCAGCAACTCAGCGGCCTGGCGGAAGGTGTCTTCGCTCGAGGTGGACTCCTCCTTGTCGCGCAAGATCTTCTCCGCCATACTGAGCAGGTCCTGTTCACCGGCGGCCAACTGAGCCTGCTCGGCTGCCAGCAGGTCCAGCCCTTCGGCGTGGGCTTCGGTTTCGCTCTTGATGTCGATCCGCCACCCCGTCAGTTTGGCTGCCAGACGAGCGTTCTGCCCTGCTTTGCCGATGGCGAGGCTGAGTTGTCGATCAGGTACGATGACGATTGCCGTTTTGATATTGCTGTCTTCTTCAAGAATGACACTCTGCACTTTGGCCGGCCCGAGGGCGTTGGAGATGTAGGTGCGCAGATTTCCGCTCCACTCGACGACGTCGATTTTTTCGCCCGCCAGCTCGGTCACGATATTCTGAATACGCAAGCCGCGCATCCCCACACAACTGCCCACCGGGTCCACGCCGGGGAGCGTGGCCATCACGGCCACTTTGCTGCGTGCGCCCGGTTCACGGGATATGGCCTTGATCTCGACGGTGCCATCGCGCACCTCCGGGATCTCCTGTTCCATGAGGCGGCGAAGGAGATCGCGATGGGTGCGGCTCAGCTTGATCATCGGGCCGCGACTGCTGCGGTGCACATCAACCACATACAGGCAGATATAGTCTCCGCGACGCAGGTTTTCCGACGGGATCTGCTCCTCTCGGGGCAGCAGGTTTTCGTGCCTGTCGTCGATCAGAATGGTTACGGCGCCGGATACGAGATCGACGCTCCGGACCTGGGCCGTGATGGTCTCGCCAACTTTGTGGACAAAATTCTCGTAAACTGTGTCCCGTTCGGCCTCTCGAATGCGCTGCAAGATCACCTGTTTGGCGGTCTGGGCGGCGATACGGCCGAAGTTGCCGGGCGTATTCTGCACCAGTACAACATCGCCCAATTCGGAAGACGGCTCTACCGTTCTGGCATCGTCTAACAGGATCTCGGTATTCGGATTGAGAATATCTTCGACAACCTCTTTCTCGGCGAACACCTTCATCTCGCCTGTCGCCCGGTCCACTGCAGCTGTGACATTGGCAACGGAGCCGTAATTGCGCTTGTAGGCCGAGATGAGCGCAGCCTCGATTGCGTCAAAAATAACCTCATTGTCGAGGTCTTTATCCGACGCGACCTGATTGATCCCAGCGATGAGTTCTTTAGACATTTTCGTTCAACTACTCCTGAAAACTTGACTACACAACCTACTGGCCGCTGTCGGACGGCCGGAAGATGAAAGTCGACAGCAGACAGAAATGGTTAGGCAGGTAGGCAAGTTTTCCGAACAGGTATGGCAGACAACGATCCCGTAGAACAAGAAAAGTGGGCGGAACCCACTTCAAAGACACAAATCTATCAAATCATACATGCTCATGACTATTGCCAGCTAGTATAACAGAATGCAGTCCGGGGAGCAACTCCCGTTTTGGGGAGTGCAGTGCAAATTGATGTGCGTTCGCGTATACCTTTGGGGGCGATAGACTAAGGGGTGTAGTTTGTCAGCTTGGCGAGCCTGACGCCGGACTGTATCCGAAGCGCCCTACCGGATCGGCACGTGGTAGCGGGCGATAATGGCCTGCCCCTCTTCGCTGAGTACAAAGTCGACGATTTTCTGTATCGACGGGTCACCGCTTTGCCGGAAGAGAAGGTACAGGGCCCGTGCCAGCGGATACTGATAGTTGACCAGGTCGGCGTCATATGGCACTCGCCCCTCGACAGAGACTGATTTGACCGGTTGCTCAGAGGTACCGGCATTTGAGGCGTTCTCCCCATTCGATGATGGGGGCATTCCGGTCTGCGAAAGATAGGCAGACGTGACATAGCCGATTGCGTCGCGGTGGGCGGCCACATACTCCACGACATTGCCGCTGGTGGACATGACGACCGCTGTCGAAGAGACTTGGTCTTCGTCCATGACGCGTTCTTCGAACAGCTCACGGGTGGCGCTGTCGCCCTCACGGCTCACCAGAAGCACCTCTCTGGCTGCGCCGCCAACTTCCTCCCAGTTCAGGGCACGGCCGCCAAAGAGGTCCCGAACTTGTACCATGGTCAGTGACTCCACCGGATTGTCGGTGTTCACGACGACCGCGATTCCATCGAGCCCAATGGGTATGCGGACAAGCCCGGCTGGGGTTTCAGCTTCCGGATAGGCTGCTGTGCTGGCTGCGATGTCGACCTGTCCGGAAGACAGCCACTGTTCTCCCATCCGGCTGCCGCCGCCGAGCAGCGTGAACTGCACATTGGGATGGCGGTCACTGTAGGCGGAAGTCAGCTCGAGAAGCAAGGGGCGCATCTCGGTTGATCCGGCGACGGTCAAGGTGACCGGTGCGGGAGCGGGGACTGCGCCTCCCTCCCGTGGCAGCACGCAACTGGTAAGCAGACAGCCCGCCAGAATTAGGTGTGTGAGCAGTCTGCGAAGACGGCTGGCATGCAGGTGACCCTGGCGGCAGTTCATCGGAGGCGCAGAGCGAATAGTGTCAGAACGGTAAGGCTAACGAGCAGACAGTAGCCGGAAAACAGATAGAGACTGTTGCGGCGCACATATGCCAGCAAGAACCGGATTGCGACATAGCCGCAGATGGCACTGGTGATGAAACCGACGAACAGGGCCGGCAACTCGACCAACACAGCCGACGGCGCGGTAGCCAGCATGTCCCCGACCTGCAACAGGCCGGCGCCCAGGAAGGCCGGCGCGCCTAAGAGAAAGCTGTAACGAGTTGCCGCTTCGCGGCGCAGACCCTGTGCCAGGGCAGCGGCAATTGTCGTACCACTGCGGCTGATGCCCGGCGCCAGCGCTGCAGCCTGCGCCAGACCGATGAGGAAGGACTGGCGCAACGACATGGCCGCCAGGGGGGCGCGTGCGACCACATTGCGGGTCATCCATTCGCTGCCAGCCAGCAGCAGAGCGGTCACCGCGAGAAAAAGGGCGGCCGCCTGCGGTGTATGATAGAGCTGTTCGAGCGAATCCTTAAACAGCAGACCGGTGATAGCAGCCGGGACCGACCCCAAGACGATAAACCAACCCAGACGCGCGTTGATATCGGTTAGCGAGGATCTCCGCTCTCTCGGTTTGAGGAGGACTGGGAGACTGCGAAGGGTGGCGCGGATGATGGCGGCAAAGTCCCGCCCAAAGACGGCCAGAATCGAAAGAAGCGTCCCCAGATGCACGACTGTATCGAAGAGAAGGGATGAAGACGGCCAGCCGAACAGCCAGGGGACGATGACCAGATGGCCGCTGCTGCTGACCGGCAAGAATTCGCTGGCGCCCTGTACCAGGCCCAGGACAAACGCTTTGAAGAGATCGGACATGGAATCGCAATACTTCGCTTGTACTCGTCGGCGGCAAAGAGGTAGGAAGGTTTATCCTTTCGCTCTTCGCCTCTATGCGGGCTGACCTGTCATGACGCGGCCGGCAGCGCCTCGACTCTGCGCTGGCGCTGTTCATGCCGGACCCGCTGATCGGTTATCTGATAGGCATGCAAGAAGCCGGTGCGGAAGGATGCGAACGTGCCTTGCGCGATCTCCGCTCGAATCTGCTCCATCAGCTGAAGCATGAAGTGCAGGTTATGGATGGTGGCCAGGCGCAGGCCGCTGATTTCACCACTGATGATGAGATGACGCAGGTAGGCGCGGCTGAAGGTACGGCATGTGTAGCAGGCACACGCTTCCTGGATGGGGTGGCTGTCCTCGGCAAAGCGGGCATTGCGGATGTTGAGCCGGCCGGTGGGCGTGAGCAGCGCGCCGTTGCGGGCGATGCGGGTTGGCAACACGCAGTCGAACAGATCGACGCCGCGCGAGACTGCCTCGATGATATCTTCGGGCGCGCCGACGCCCATCAGATAGCGCGGTCTGTTGGCAGGCAGATGCGGGCAGGTTGCGTCGAGCGTGTTGTACATCTGCTCTTTGGTTTCGCCGACAGCCAGTCCGCCGATGGCATAGCCGGGAAAATCCAGCGCATCCAGAATCCTGGCACTCTCAGCCCGCAGTTCCGGATAGATGCCGCCCTGCACGATACCGAAGAGGGCTTGGTCGGGGCGCGAATGAGCGGCTTTGCAGCGCTCGGCCCAGGCGTGAGTTCGGGAAAGCGCCTGGGCCAGATAGTCGGGATCCAGTGGCTCTGCACACTCGTCCAACACCATTACGATATCGGCGCCGAGCCGCTCCTCGATTTCGATCACGCGTTCGGGCGTAAAGCGGTGGGACGATCCATCGATATGGCTGCGAAAGGTCACGCCGTCGGCGTCCAGCTGGCGCCGGTGGGCCAAGCTAAACACCTGATAGCCGCCGGAGTCGGTCAGAATCGGTCCGTCCCAGCCCATGAAGTCGTGCAGGCCTCCCAGGCGTTCGATACGCTCGTGGCCGGGGCGCAGATAAAGATGGTAGGTATTGGCCAGCAGGATGGAAGCGCCCAGTTCAGTCAGGTCGCGCGGCTCAAGCGTCTTGACGTTGGCGGCAGTGCCCACAGGGGCAAAGGCCGGCATCTCTATAGGACCGTGAGGCGTGTGAAAGGTAGAGCGGCGCGCCTGGCCGTCCGTACTATGAATCTGAAAGTTGAACTGTGCGGTCACATCGGTCTCGAATCAGGCTGGCAAGTTTTTTTGCAACAAAAAAGCAGAAAAAACGCTATCGCATTCCTTCTGCTTTGTCAATGCAGTTTCTTCAAAAGGACGTAGCCCAAACCAGAACGAACCGGATCCAGGTGCGTCAATGGCGTCGACGGGCCAGTTCGGCTTTCAGTGCTTGTACCTCTTCTTCGGCAGCGTGCCGGGCGGCCGCTTCGGCGTCGGCACGCTGCGTTTCAGCATCGGCGCGCTGTGTCTCAGCGTCGGCGCGCTGTGCTTCTGTGTCGGCGCGCCGTGCTTCGATGTCAGCGCGTTCTTCCGCCTTTTCGACTCGGGTCTCAGCGACTTGCAGTTCGGGAATGACGTAGTCCGCATACACATCATCCCGGGCCAGTTCAACCAGTAGAGGCTCTCGCAGCAGATCATCACGGCGGAACCGGAAGCCGGGCAACACCTGCGAACGGATCACACCTTCCTCGTCCGGCTCGATCTCTTCATAGTCCCCCGCGATGCCAAGCCGGTAGAAGTGCATATGCCCGTCCTTGGGGTCAAGTATGAAATACTCTCGAACCCCAGCGCGAGCATACCCCTCCTTTTTTTCTTCGGTATCCCGCTTCACTTCTGCCGATCTCGAATCGGAAAGCTCCTCCACGATCATGTCGCAGACTCCGATGTAGGAGCGTTGATCATCCGCTCCCCAAGGCGCCGGATTGTCATCCAAGATGATGCCGATGTCAGGCTTGAATACCACTTCCCACTTCCCCGACGGCAGACTTTCATCTCGGACCGACATGTAGGTGCCGGTTTCCAAGCATAGTATCTTTGCGATGGGATTCACTTCGAGATAGCAGCTCAGGAGGCGAAAGAACCAGCGATACTGTTCGGTCTGGGCAAAGTTGGGCAAGGGTTTGGCCTCCAGGATACCGTTGTTCCATTCGTAGCTGACGTCGATATGCGGGTGAGGCCGCTCATACCACTTTTCCCAGTACTCTTCCAGGGTGACGCGGAGACCATGGGCGGGAGCCCGGTTTTCGACGCGCTCAACTTGAGAAGGTGCGCTGCTGTCTACCGGTCCGTCGAACAGCGTTGCACCGTTCCCTTGAGCAGTCTCAGTCGGTTCCTGACGAGTGTTATGCACGATCTCTTTGCGGGCCATGCTCCCTCCTCTTCGTCGGCTCAGCCTTCAGCACGCATCGCAGCTATCTGCGAAGAGTTTACCACCAGCCGCTGTGCTGGAGCAATGGCGGCTGCTCTTTCCCACGCCTCACGCTCGGGGAATGTATCTTCCCGGACGCCCTCGGTCCCGGACGGGCTAGGCCGCCTCAGCGAAGAGCTTTTCCTGGGAATTGTTCCCGGCTACGCTGTCCTGCGCCGCTGCATCTTTGGCTTCTTCCGGCGACGCAAGATTGATGGGCAACCCTGCCTGCTTCCGAATCATACTGTCGATCTGTGAGGCGACATCGGTTTTGTCGCTGAGAAAGGCTTTGGCGGCTTCACGCCCCTGTCCCAGACGGAGATCGCCGAAGCGATAGAAGGCGCCGCGCTTTTCGATAATGTCGAACTCGACACCCAGGTCCAGCAGGTCGCCCTGCGTGCTGACCCCTTCGTTGTACATGATGTCGAACTCCGCCACCTTGAACGGCGCTGCCACCTTGTTCTTGCGCACCGTCACCCGCGTCCGGTTCCCGATCACGTCGCTCC
>WTGY01000202.1 GCA_011523365.1 Caldilineaceae bacterium | reverse complement strand
TCTGTGCGATTCGTTCCTACATCTCTACTGCTCGTAAACATGGCCTCAACGCCATTGATGCCATCCACAACGCCTTTCTAGAACAGCCCTTCATCCCTGATACCTCTCAGGCTTAGTAGTTACGTTGCTAGTTTTTAGTGGAAGGCGGCGACTGATGGGCGATAGGTGTGAAGAGGAGAGGGGGGCGCCTTGGCCGGGGTCGGGGAGTGGTTGTGGGTTAGGGGGTGGCTGGTTTTTGGTTTGCGCGGACGACGGATAGGGTCCAGAGGGTCATTGGGATGAGGGTGAGGGCTGTCATCGACCAGATGATGGCGGAGATGCTGAGGCTGGTGTCGAGGGCGGTGCCGACGACGCTGGATGCGAGGGCGCTGGCGAGGTAGAAGAACATGAATTCGGTGGCGAAGACTCTGCCATGCACAGTTCGGTCGACATTTTGGAGAAGCAGCTGGGTGGAGAAGACCCAGACGATGCCCCCGCCGACACCGCGTATGATTGTCGCCAGGAGCACAAACGGCAGGTTCAGGAGGGGCGCGGTGGCCGCCGACCCGAGGACGCTGAGCAGGAAGCCGACAATCATCGCCTTTCTCAGTGTGGGGCCGTCGTCGCCCGTCAGCTTGCGGGCGAGGATGGGGCCGATGCCGGTGCCGACGCCGACCAGGCCAAACATGAGCCCCATGCTGATGCCGCCGTTCTGGCCGACGGTAAAGACCCGCTGGGAGATGGCGACCATGACGACCTGGGAGCCGGCGGTAAGGCAGAGGGAGTTGAGCGCTTTCTGGGAGGCGATGAAGAGGATGTTGGGGTGTTGGTAGAGGTATTTGAGGCCGTCGATGTACTGGCGCAGGCCGGCGGAGATGGTCTTGTCCATTGACTGGGTTGCGGGGGCGGCGGGCATCCGGATCTGCATGAGGAGGGCGGCAGAGAGCAGGAAGGTAAGGGTGTCGAGGAGGAAGGCAGGATAGATGCCCCAGGCGCCGGCCACGAGGCCGCCCAGCGCGGCGCCGAGGGCAAGCATGGTGGACCAGGTGGCGGAGCTAATGGCGTTCATGGCGCCCAGTTCTCCTTCTCTTGCCAGCTCGGGCAGGATGGAATTGCGGGCGGGATAGAAGAATCCGCTCACGCAGAACTGGGCGGCTGTCAGGGCGTAGAGGAGCCAGACGTCGCCGGCGTCGCGTACGAGCAGGAAGGCGAGGACGACAGCGGCGCGGACGACGTCGGTGGCGATGAGGATGTGTTTGCGGTTGTAGCGGTCGGCGGCTACGCCGGCGACAGGGCTGATGAGGAAGGGCGCGAGCATGCGCACGACGAAGAGAGAGCCGACGGCGAGGCCGGACTGGGTGAGCATGCCGACGAGCGCGGCGGAGGCGACGAGGTTGAACCAGTCGCCGAGGAGGCTGACGATCTGGCCGAACCAGAGGTAGCGGAAGTTGCGGTTGTGGCGGAGCAGGTCGGTATAGCCGACCGGGGCCTGGGCGGTTGTATTGGCGGTCATTCAGGTTTGTAGCCTATTTTCCCATGCCGCGCAGCGCGTTCAGGCAGCGTTCGACTGCTTCGAGAGGGGGATAGGCTTCGCTCTCGTATTCGACGATGTACCATTCGGTGCCGCCGACGGATTCGCAGGCCTCGAAGAAGGCGGGCCAGTCGGTGTCGTCTTCGCCGATGACGGGGTCGAAGGCGGGATTGGGGTAGTCGTGGCCGGGGCCTTCTTGCAGGCTTTTGGTGAAGGGTTTTAGGTGGACGGTGACGGCGCGGCCGGGATAGCTGCGGATGACGCCGACGGGGTCGGCGCCGCCGTAGACTGCGTTGCCGGTATCGAACTGCATGATGACGGACGGGCCGGTGTTGCCGAAGAAGGTATCCCAGGGTGTTTCACCGTCGAGGGGCAGGAACTCGTGGAAGTGGTTGTGGTAGCCGGTACTCATGCCTTCGGCGGCGAGGCGGTCGGCGAGACGGTTGGTGAATTCGGCCAGCTTGAGCCAGTCGTCGCGGCTGCGACGCAGCTCTTCGGGGATGCCAGGGATGATGAGTTTGTCGTTGCCGAGGGCGTGGTGGAAGGCGATGGTCTCGGGCAGGGCGTCGTCCTGAACGAGGTCGAAGGGGACGTGCCAGCCGGCGCAGGCGAGACCGAGTTCGTCGATTTCGGCTTTGAGGGCGGAGGCGGCGTGCTGGGGCGGGCCGGCGAACTCGACGCCGGCGTAGCCCATTTTGGCGACGGCTGCGAGGGTGCCGGGCATGTCGTCGGCAAATTCATGGCGAACGGAGTAGAGTTGGAGGGCGATGGGAGGCATGGGGATGGGATCCTTTCGGCGGTATAGAGCGCGGTCAGTTGGGATAGCGGATTTTTGATACGGTGCTTATTGCGTAAGGGCAGGAAGGGCGCATGCCGACCCAGGGCGCAGGGGGTTGAAAGCGCCTTGGTTACGGGTGTAATTCACATTGGACAGTCAGCAGTTGGCGACGGATGTGGATGATGTTTTTTGGATAAAGTGCATGGGTCTATTTGCCGGTCTTTTGTGTGTCGACGCTGAGCTGGCGGACGGCGGTTTCGTCTATTTCGACGCCGAGGCCCGGACCGTTGGGCACATCGAGGAAGCCGCCGGACTGGTCGAAGGGTTCGGCGATGCCCTCGCGGATGGGGCTGGGGGTGCGGTCGAACTCCATGACGGGCTCCTGCTGGTAGGGGC